>CALGIR010000016.1 GCA_937915475.1 uncultured Bacteroidales bacterium | reverse complement strand
ATATACAAAGCCCGCTCAACAATGTGGATAATACATGTGCCGTATGCCACAGGGAGGAAGCCGAAAAGCTTATCGAAAATGTTTACCAAAGACAGGATGCGCTTCATGAAACCCGGATCCTGCTAGAAGAGGTACTTGCAAAAGCCCATATTGAAGCAAAGTTTGCTTGGGATAGGGGAGCCACAGCCAAACAAATGGAGAACGTTCTTAAGTTAATAAGGGCTGCACAATGGCGATGGGATTACGTTGGTGCCAGTCACGGTTCCTCTTTCCATGCTCCTTTCGAAAGTGCTAGGGTTATTGCTCTGGGATTAGAAAAAGCACAGGGTGCAAGAATTGAGATTACCCGCGTTTTAGCAAGTTTGGGTTATGCCGAAACAATTCCACTGCCCGATATCTCAACTAAAGCAAAGGCTCAAGAATACATAGGGCTCAACATGCAAAAGCTTAATGCTGAAAAAAAGGAATTTCTTGATGCCGTAGTGCCAAATTGGTTAAAACAAGCCATGGAAAGAGAGGCTACTTACCCAACAAAAAAATTTAATTAGAATATACCAGAAACGTATAAAACAACAAAAGGCTAACCCCATAAGGATTAGCCTTTTGTTATTTACGACAAAGCAATCTTTTATTATGAGTTTTTCCTTTCCGCCATTGCGATACCGACATTCTGTGTCGGGAGAAGCAATCTGTCATTACATGGTACGTTGTAAACCATTCGCACGGATTGACTAAGTTGAACACGGTACGCACGGATTACAAATCCGCGCGAGCGAGGGATTTACCATAAGCGTAAATCACAATAAATCATTCTAATAGTTCTCTGCCAATACCTCAAAATAGTCAATTGGGTGATTGCAGGCAGGGCAGTTCTTTAGCGCTTTCTTCCCTTTATGGTGATAGCCGCACTTACGGCACATCCAAACAACGTCCTCATCCTTCTCAAATACCTTTCCCTCCTCAATATTCTTTAGCAACTTCAGGTAACGCTCTTCGTGTTCCTTTTCAACCCTTGCTATCATTTTAAAGGCCGTTGCAACCTTTTTAAATCCTTCCTTTTCGGCAGTCTCTGCAAATGCGGGGTATAAATCTGCCCACTCCTCATGCTCGCCTTGGGCAGCAGCCTTAAGGTTTTCGGCTGTTGTGCTAATTATTCCTGCAGGGTATGATGCCGTAATCTCAAGCATCCCTCCCTCGAGAAAACCAAAAAACACCTTTGCATGCTGCTCCTCCTGAATGGCTGTTTGCATAAACAGCTCGGCAATTTGCTCATAGCCCTCCTTCTTTGCTGCTTTCGCAAAATAGGTATAGCGATTTTTAGCTTGCGATTCGCCAGCGAATGCCTTAAGCAAATTCTTCTCAGTTTCAGTTCCTTTAATGCTCATGTTCTGTATAAAATTTACGGGTTATTAATTTAAAAACTACAACATAAAACTAACTCATTAAAACTACTCCGCAATGCAAACAGCAAAAACTGGGGCAATAGATAATTAGACTTAATTTAAATTAAATAATTCTTGCACATACTTAGGCTGAGTAACTGTGAGATATCAAATTTGCAACTTCCTCCACAAGAAGTATATCATACTTCTAAAGTTATCTGTTTTCTATATCCTCTTGTTCTTCTTTTAGAATGTGGTAGTGTGGTAACACATAACCCCACGCTCGCACGGATTTGACAAACGAGCGAGCGGAGTTTTCCTTTCCGTCATTACAATCTCTTTTCCGTCATTGCGATACCGACGTTTTGTGTCGGGAGAAGCAATCTGTCTTTACACGGTAATTAAGCACGCATTCGCACGGATTGACGAGGTTGAACACAGAACGCACGGATTGCAAATCCGCGCGAGCGAGGGGTTTACCACCTGTTGCCCCAACAGCTAAAGTTGATTTGCCAAAATTAAGCAAAACCATACCTTTACACCCTAAGAACAATATTTACACTAACCAATGGAACTTAATTTTTGGCTATACGCTTTGCTAGTTGTTGCAGGCTTTGCTGCTGGTTTTATAAACACATTGGCCGGAAGTGGGTCGTTACTAACCCTGCCACTACTAATTTTTATGGGATTGCCTGCTAATGTTGCCAATGGCACAAACCGCATTGGGGTGCTTTTGCAAAGTTTGGTTGCTACCAGGCAGTTTAAAAAGAAAAAGATATTTGAATGGAAAGAGGGCATCTGGCTTACCATTTCTGCAACCATAGGCTCATTTATTGGAGCAGCATTTGCCATTAACCTCAACAATGAGGTTATGAATAAGATTATTGGCGGACTTTTAATTTTTATGTTCATTCTGTTGATTTACAAGCCAGAAAACTGGTTGAAACCTCAGCAAGGTGAGATTAAGGCAAAGCCAAGCATTATTCAAGTTCTGGTGTTTTTGGGTATAGGATTTTACGGAGGATTTATTCAAGCTGGGGTTGGATACTTTCTGCTTGCAGGTTTGGTGTTTGGGGCAGGATTCGATTTACTAAAAGCCAACGCATTAAAAGCACTAATGGTTTCAGTCTTTACCCTGGCTGCTCTTGCCGTGTTTATCTATAACAATCAGGTTGATTATTGGCTTGGGTTTCTTTTGGGAGTAGGAAACATGTCTGGAGCCTGGGTGGCAAGTCATGTTGCAATAAAAAAAGGGAACAACTTTATCCGATGGTTTATGCTGGTAACAGTTCTTGTCTTTGCCATTAAACTACTATTCTTTTAGCTACTGCTGTAGCTTAAAAACGTAGGTAATAGTTCCTGTTTGATAAGCAGGGGCATCGGGGCTAAGGTTAAAACGTGCTCTACGAGCTGCTTTTTCGGCTGCATTCACCAAATCGGTCTCATATGTTGTTGATCCTCTCACTCCTCCTCTAACCGCAGTAACATTACCATTCCTATCCACAGTAACCTCAACAACCACCCTCCCACTTTTCTGTTTAGGGTATTCGGGTTGTGGAAGCGAAAGTGCCGCTCTGTTCCCTAGGCTAAAGCTAATACCATTGCCACCGCTTGTTGCACCACCCTCACGATTTGGTGAATTTGGATCACCTTCTAAAGCACCCTGATTTCCCTCTTTCCCAGTTTCACCTTCACCCGATGAACTTCCATCAGCTTGCTGACCGGGAAAAAGTATTCTCTGATCCACCTCGCGTGGCTTTTCTGGCTTAGGGTCTTCAGGTTTTTTCTCCTTTGGCTTCTCTGGCTTAGGCTTTGGGTCTGGTTTTGTTTCGGGTAACGAGGGTGCTTCCTCAAAATCCTGTGTTATTGGCGATTCGTTTTCTTGAATATCTTCTTGTGCCGGAGCGGTTTCCTGTTCAATAGTCTTTCGGGGTTCAATAAGTCCAAAGCCATCATCGGAATCGCCAAAATTAATTAGTATGCCCTCCTCGCCAGGTAGAGGAAGAGGTGTTGAAAAACCAAACAGAATCAGCAACACAACTATTAAGATGTGTATTACTGTTGATCCAACTATTCCTCTGGTTTTTGGTGTCATTACAAAAATCTTTACTTTAAAGGCTGTGTTGCCAAAATTAGCTTATACCGGTTATCCTTAGCAATATTCATCACCTTAACCACCTCTTCCATTGGCACCGATTTGTGAACGTGCAACGAAACGGTTGGCTCCAATTCTCCTTGCAAACGTTGAGCCAAAAAGGTTTCTAACTCGTAAAAACTAACTGGAGTTTGCTCAACATAAAATCTCAAATCCTCGGAAATGCTAACCGTAGTTATTGCTTTTGCAGGGGTTTGGCTATTACTTTGAGGTAAAAGCAACTTTAATGCATTGGGAGCGACCAGAGTTGACGACACCATGAAAAAAATTAACAATAGGAATACGATATCGGTCATTGACGACATACTGAAATTAGGGTTAACCTTTGAACCTCTCTTAAGGGCCATAACTGTGTGTGTTTTAAGAATTAAGATACTGGTTCGTTGAGCAAATCCATAAACTCTGTTGTATTGGCCTCCATGGTAAAAACAACCTTCTCAACCTTTGCAACCAGATAATTGTATCCAAAATAGGCGGCAATACCAACAATAAGACCAGCAACCGTTGTAACCATAGCCGTATAAATACCATTCGATAGCAATCCAACGTCAATATTATTACCTGCCATGGACATATCGTAAAAGGCCCGAATCATTCCGATTACCGTTCCCAAAAAACCAATCATTGGGGCTCCGCCAGCAATTGTGGCCAAGGCAGGCAAGCCTCCTTCAAGTTTTGATATCTCTAAATTGCCAACATTCTCGATTGCTGCATTAACATCGGAAAGAGGTTTGCCAATCCGCTGAATTCCCTTCTCAATCATTCGGGCAATAGGGGTATTCTGAGCCTGAGAAAGGGTAAGAGCTGACTCTACCTTATCCTCGTAGATATACTCCTTTATCCTGTTCATAAAGTTAATATCCACTTTTGAAGCCTTTTTAATTGCCCAAAACCTTTCAATAAATAGGTAAACAGCAATAAACCATAGTAAGGCTAAGGGAATCATAATCCACCCACCCTTTAATGTTAGGTCCCAAAAAGATAAAGTTAACTCGCTTGCTGGTTCAACTAAAATTTGTTGGGTTTCTAACCCATTTTGCATTAAAAGTAGTAAGCTCATAATTATTCTATATTATTTTTGCTCGAAATTAATAAAAAAACGTTGAATGACGTGGATCTATTTTATATCAACAAAATCATTTTTCTTAAAATTGGCTTTACTCACTCCATAGCCAAGACTATCAACCTCATAGGATGGAATATCTTTTAACTCTTCTTCCTCATTGGGTTTGCGCCTAAAAAAGTTAAAATACCTTTCCCAAAGTTCGCTAAATGAGTTAAAATCTTCGCGGTACATAAATCCTGCTCCTGTGGTATATTCGTTCTGGTTTTCGTACATAAAAACATCGTCGTTGGAACGTGCAAATGCTTTTGCCCTTAGCTTACCTGATGGAACAATCTTAACGTCAATACTAAAATCGCCTGCAATGGGCGTATTCACATTCTGATTACCCATATCTACGTTGCTATTGATGGTAACCCTTTCGTTAAACAAATGGGTTGATAGGGCTAGTTCTATCTCATCGGAGCTAATCTCATCACCCGGTCTATAATTAATACCAACATCAAAAGCCGAACTCCATTGCGATAGCCAATTGCTGAGTTGATTTGATAACATCTCGCTTGCGGTAGATGCAAGCCCTTGGCCAAAACCACCCCCCGTCTGCTCCTGAACGTCGCTGGTAAAGTTATTGATTACTAGTAGCGAAAGAAATTGCTTACTAAGCCGCTCCTCAGTATTTATGGCATCCTGAACCACAGCATTAATTGACTCGTCCGTTTGGGCAAGCGGAACTTTTATATCAAAATTAATATTGGGCTCCATAAGTTTTCCCGTAAGGTTGATTTGACAATCGACCTGGGTTCTCCGTTTAAATACCTCATTATCGCTACCAGGACTTAATGGACTTAATGTTGTTCTAAGCGAGTATATTGCACGGATATTCATCGTGGCATCCTCAATATCGCCATTCCAGGTAATTGTACTCCCCTGCCCTATTTTAAAACGCTTATTTATAACACCTTGAAGTGTAAATAGATAATCTCCACTTTCGATGGCATACTGACCATGCATTTTAAACACATTGGCGCTTGGGTTGATCTCCATTTTCAAGTTCCCAATACCGTTTGCCTTAATGATGTCACCCAGCTGCTTATCTATTATTATCTGCACCTCAGCATCGGGGGTAACCTGCATGTCGAGGGTAAGATCAATTTTTGCTTTTGCGTTATCAACCAGTGATTCAAAAGAATCTTCAATATAAATAATATCTGAACTACGATCCACAATATTAACAAAATCAGTTTCGGCAACCTCGCTGGATGATGATAGGGGTAAAAAGATAGCCGTTCGTGGTTCCGTTTTAATCGATGCATTTACGATAAGATCATTTGGAGCACCTGTTACACGAACTTGTCCACTAGCAAAAACGCTACCATAGAAAAGTTCATTATCCCTTTCTGTTGTATTCAAAAACTGGAAATTGCTAGATAAAAGGCTAAGATCAAGCCTAAAATCTTTAAAAAAACTTGTCCGAATAGCTCCATTTAAAATGGCCACACGATTGTTAACATCATAAACCTTAAAGTTATTAAATAGCAGGTCACTATTTTGTATTACGATGGGATCGGATATGTGGTATTTAGTTTGAGTAAAGCCAATGGCTGCTTCCCCATCCAATAGATTGACTACCCCATTGAGTTGTGGTTTGCTAAATCTTCCAGTAAGCGATATATCACCCATCAAGTAACCATCTATTCCCGAAACATTATCAGCTATAAGGGGCTCGATATGATTTAGTAATACTTTTTGTATTGAAGCGGTTATATCCAACCTTTTAGTTTTAGGATAAACATCTCCAGTAATGCTAAGCATTGGTGCGCCATCCAGTGTATTCTTCAAACTTAGGTTTAACTTGTTATCGCCAGCAAGCCACCTACTCAGAATTGCAACATCGCCTACAGGTTTGGAGTTCAATACAATCTCTCTCATTTTTAAATCTGAAAAGAAAAGTGGGGTGCTGGTTAAATCGGTTACCATTGCGTATCCATCCAATTTACCTGAGATGTTGTAGCCAATACTGCTTGTGTAAAAGTTGATATTGGATAGGTCTATGTTTTTAAACTCTGCGCGAATAGAATCTGTGGGTAGCGATGCAATTGCACCCGAAACGTGAAGGCTTTGATCGTTGTTACTAAGTGAAAAATTGTTGATAAAAACCCTCGAGGAGTCAACTACAATCCTCGACTCGGCAATATTCCATACGGTATCGTTTAGAAAGAAACTGGATGGATTAATGGTTACATCAATGAGGTTAAAATTCATCTTATGCTCAATATGAACATTGCCCACTATCTGTCCCTCATTTCTTACTTTTGATTTATTATCCCAAGCAATGGAGGTAAGAATGTTGTTATTGCTGGCCTCTGCTTTAATTGATAAATTGCGCATAAAAGCGCCACCAATCTCAAAATTTGGGCTAGATAAACTTGCCACAAATGACGAATCGTTTGTGTTCCCATCAATTACTATGTTTTTGATAGTATTGCCCGCTAATGTCAGCTCCGGAATAGACACTTTTAGCGTAAGGGTTTGAAAATCGGGATTGTAAATACCAAAGATATTCGTGTTCTCGGCAATATTAAATTGGGGAGCAAGAACATCAGTAAATTTTCGGGTTTTCTTAATCCTTAACTTTATGATATAATCATTATACTCAGGATTTTCAACACCTGTGGGCGTAATCTTGGTTTTTTGATTATCGGGACTAAGCGCTGGCAAATAAAGAAACGCCAACTTTTGCAATGATAAAAATATATTACTGTAATTATATTTTCCCCTTAGTTCACCCTCAGCAAACTCCGATTTAAGAGAAATTAATTTACTCTCCGGAATATTATTTGCGTTCACAATAATATCAGAGGTCTTAATCTCGCCACGCTGATTTTTATATAAATTATTAACAACCCTAACCTCTCCACAAATATTATCAATACTATTCCCGGTAATATTTGCGGTTAAAAGAAAGGAGACCTGTGAAATGCTATCAACCTTATTCAGGTTAAGCTTTACCAAATCGAGTTTGGGGACGAACGCCGAGAAATCGAATACAGGAATCGAGTCGGATAAATTGACCATCCCCATAAAATTTAGCTTGGCATTTGGATCGTTAAGAGAAAGAGAACCCATAAAGGCTTTGCTGCCGAATCCACCTGAGATTGTTATATTTGAATAGTTATAGCCATTTGCTTCGAAGGAAGATATTGTTGCATCGGTTTCACCCTCCAAATGGTTTTTGTAATCGGTACTACCCTTCACCGTTGCCTTAAGGCTAGTTTTACCAATAATATCGTTACCGATTAATTTGCCCAAATTGAAACCATCGGTTGAAACCTTACCATTGAAACTCACCATTGAGCTCTCCTTTGGCTTTATCAATAAATCGACTGATAGTTTTCCAATAGCAGATTTTAATGAGCCGTAGGCTACAAAATCGGTGGTAAAACCAGTAAAGGTCCCAGTATAGTTCAACCTTTTTAGTGAAGAGAACTTATCGGGGAGATTAATAATGGGTAACCCTGTCTCCTTACTTTTTATGCTCCTAATATCACTTACCGTAGTAGTTAAATCCTTGATATCAAAAAACATAAGGGTATTGTTAAAATCGGGTAACCCAGTGAGATTTGCACTAAAATTAAGGTTTGTTGAGTCTGCCGTTGTAAGTTCCAAATCCCTCACCCTTAAATCGCTAACTGTACCTCTAAAAGAGCCATTTAGCGAAAAATCTTGGTCGAACTGCCTGAAAACGGGAGCAAAATAGGAAAGGAACCCTGTTGATGCTTTTGTGGTTTGGAATGAGCCATTGAGATTTACCAGGTTGAGAAAATCGCTCATATCCTCCCAAGTTGAGTAGGACATATACAAACTGGGCATATTTATGCTGTTGCCCATTGAACGTATCTGAAGCTTATCAAAGTTCATAAACTTACTACTAAACCTCATGTCCGTTCTAAACTTATCAACAGAAAAGCCGCTCTTATCAGTAAATGACATCTGATTAATGGTAAAACCAATGGTATCACCTGCTATATCAAAATTTCTCAAATTGATATTCAATCCGGTTACAAAAAGATCCTGAAAATTTACACCAAACTCAACCGAATCGGCATCTAATCTATGTAATCTAAAGGTAGATTCCACAATACTTGCATTGTTAATCCGTATGGTAAATGATGCGGTGGAGTCTGTTTTTTCCTTCTTCCCAAATGCTTGGATAAAAGCCGAGATATTTATTACTCCTGTTGTGTCGGTAACCAGATTTATGTAAGCACTATCGAGAAACACCTTACTTAGGCTGAGGGTTCGCTTTGAGTTACTAAAGCGCTTTAGGTTAGCAGTTATCGTCTTAGCATCTAGCAATGTATCGCCATTAAGATCCCGAATAAATACATCGCGGAGCAAAACCCTATTGAAAAGTTTATAGTCAATACTTTTAATGTTAACGGTGGTGTTCAACTTTTCCTCAAGGATGTCGGTAGCCTTTGCCACAAGGAATGTTTGAACACGACTATCCTGAATAACCAACCAAATGCTGGTTGGAATAGTAGCCAGCACTATGATGATTACAAGAAGAATTCTAATTGTTTTTTTAATAACTTTGCCCACCTAAAAATACTTAAACTTTTACAAAGTAAACACAAACTATGCCAATGCACATCAGCGCTCGAATTTAGCTAAAAGGTTAATATAAATTAACTCTAATTCGGCACATCGGCAAATTTTTTGTTAAGCGTTACCTTTTTGGCCATGAGCACAATAATTTTAGGGATTGAATCATCGTGCGATGACACCTCTGCTGCAATTATACGGGACGAATGGTTGCTCTCAAACCTTATTAGCACTCAGAAAGTTCATGAGGAGTACGGAGGAGTAGTTCCCGAACTGGCTTCAAGGGCTCATCAGGTTAATATTATTCCGGTTGTGGATAGGGCTATAAAGCAAGCAAATATTACAATTGAGGATATTAGTGCAGTTGCATTTACCCGTGGCCCTGGTTTACTGGGCTCTCTGCTTGTGGGATCCTCTTTTGCCAAGGGATTTGCCTTAGCTCAAGATATTCCACTAATTGAGGTGAACCATCTACATGGGCATATTCTCTCGCACTTTATTAAAACATCTGCCCATGGCAAACACCCTAACTATCCATTCCTTTGCCTCTTGGTATCGGGGGGACATACCCAGCTGGTTCTGGTTGAAAGCTACAAAAAGATGAGCATTGTAGGTAAAACCATCGACGATGCTGCAGGCGAGGCTTTTGATAAATGCGCTAAAGTAATGGGACTTGGCTACCCTGGTGGCCCGGTAGTAGACAAACTTGCTGTAAAAGGTAACAAAGATGCCTTTGAATTTGCAAAGCCCCTTCCCCATGGCCTCGACTTTAGCTTTAGCGGGTTAAAAACTTCGTTCCTGTATTTTCTACGTGATCAGCTTAAAGATTCCCCAAACTTTGTTGAGGAAAATAAGGAAGATCTATGCGCATCGTTACAGCACACCATTGTTACCATACTAATGGACAAGTTGGTAAACGCATCGAGAAAGTATGGAATAAAGGAAATTGCAATTGCCGGTGGAGTTGCTGCAAACTCGGCATTAAGAAGCGCAATCCTTGAGACAGGCAAAAAATTAGGATGGAATACCTACATTCCCGAGTTGGAGTTTACAACCGATAATGCTGCAATGATTGCCATAGTAGGCTATTTTAAGTACCTAGAAAAGGATTTTGCAGGCCACGACCTGATTCCACAGGCAAGATTACCATTTTAACCAATAAACTCTAGCAGGTTGTAAATTAGCTGCCCCCTTGAAGTTGGACGCTGAATAACATCAGTAAAGCCTGCCAATTGATATTTTTTGCGCTCATCTATATTGTATGTAACGTTGGCTATAATAGGCATATCAACATTGGTGTTTCTTACTTTTTGTATTGTGTTAATATCAATATTAGATAAAACACTAACGCTAATCAATACCATACTGATACCCTTAAAGCCCAAACTTACGCTGAGTACTTTTTCCATATTATTAGCCTGTATCAGGGTACAACCAGTACCCTCTAGCATTGAACGAGTAAGTATGTAGTTATTTAGATGGGCTTCATAAACAAGTATAGTTTTCCCTCTTAGCCTATTATACCCTATCCTTTGTAAATGGTCTTTATCAAAAACCTTCATACTATCTAGGTAAAGCAGAGTGTCAATTGGGATAAATGGTATTCTAAAGAAGAAAGTTGTTCCAACCGATTGCTCGTAAGTTACCCAAACAGTGCCTTTCATTAAATGAACCAGCGCTTTAACAAGCGTAAGCCCATAACCTGCCCCTTTACTAAACGAGCGTAGCGGATCGGAGAAAAATTGATTTAATTGGGTCAACTGCTCAAGGGTTAAACCTGCACCATTATCGCTTAGCCAGAACGTAAGCATCTCGGGTTGATCGTTGCTCCATCCTATTTGAATTTTTACCCCGGGACTGTGCTTTATTGCATTCGATAACAATATGTCCAAACTCCGAAGCACCTTTTCCTTGTCAATAAGTACTTTTTGCGAAACTAGGGGTGATAGGAGGCTTAACCTAATCTGCTCTTTATCCAAACCGTGCTGCTTTGTGCATTTAGCAGCAAAGGTTTTCAGCAAATCATTGGGCTCCGTGTCGTGGTAGCTAATCCTTTCTGCTGAGGGGTCGAGGATAAATATGGAAGTTATGTCCTTAGAAAAATGATTAAGAGTATCACCCAAAATTTTTATTTCACTAATCAACTCCTTTTTTTCGGTTCCTCCAATATCAGGCTTTGCTAACGCATTGGCTGCCAGAACCATTCCTTTAACTGGGTTTTTTAATTCGGATGTTAGCCCGGCAAAAAAAGTTGACTTATCCCTTAAGCTTTCCTCTGCAACCTCGCGTGCCGATAATAGCTGCGTATTTATTTGAGCTATGCGCTTATTCTGCTCTTCAAGTTTTGTGAGAAGTATCGACATTTCTTTGGTTTTCCGGGTCACACCCTTTACAACTCTCAGGTAAAACAATACTCCAACAACAACTATCAACAAAAAGCTGGAAATAAATATGAGAATCCAGTCCCATCGCACATTGAGGTGTCGCTCCTTATGGTAAAAGAAGGTATCAATGCTTTCGGGTATCTCAATTAACCCCTGTTGATACAAGAAATTGGCCATAGAAAGCCATCGCCCTCGATTTGTATGCCCGATGGCAACAAGTTCAGGGTTAATTAATTTATGGATTTCATTGGCCTCGTATAAAAGTTGATTATAGGTTTTTGCAGTACTATACTTTTTAACAATAAGCGCTGCAATTTCCTCCTTATTATGTAAAGCATACTCCCACCCCTTAAGCGAGGCCGTAACGAAATCATCAACCAAATCATGATTTTGCTCAACCAACTCCTTGTTTGTAAAAAGGCAATCGGAATAAAAATCGATACCGTAACTGCTTGGCTTTATAAGCCGATAGGGAATCCCGTAGGATTCGAGAAAATAGGGCTCGCTGGTAATATAAGCGCTTAGTGCATCTACCTCATTTGCTAAAAACTCATTAATGGAATGCGTATGCGTCACTATATTTAGCTGCCAGGGCTTAACCCCTTCGTTGTAGAGCATGCTCAAAAGTTCATAGCCTCGCTCATCCGTATGAAGCATCACATTTTTATCAACTAAATCGTGCGGATTGTAAATACTAGAATTCTCTTTAACTATAAAGACAGATGGAGAATGTTGCATTATTGAGGCCAAAAGAACCAAGGGCTCGCCTTTTAGGTAGTTTACCAGCACTTCAACGTTCCCTACACCAAAACCAGCTTCACCGCTCGAGACCATCTCCAAGACAGAAGCATCGGGATTTCCTTCAATTATCTCAACGTCAATTCCTAGTTCGCTATAGTAACCTTTTTCAAGCGCAGCATAGTACCCTGCAAACTGAAACTGATGCTTCCACCTAAGCACCAATTCCACCTTTTGTATTGCAGGCTTGGCATCAACAATAAAGAACTGAAGAATTAAGAATAACGTTAATAGAAAACATTTCTTCATTAAGTGCTACTGATTAATTAACTTTGAGCTTAAGCATTCAGTTAAGCAAATGCAAAACATTCAGGTTGCTATCTAATAATAAAAGTACATCTTTTTAATTATACTCCAATGATAATAATACTATCTCCATCGAAAACGCTAGGAAACATTGCCGCTAACTTTAGAGTAAACAGTTCACAACCAGAGTTCATAGACCAGTCGGAAGTAATTGTTAAAAGGATGCGAGATTTGAGCACAACCGACCTAAAAGGTTTAATGAAAATCAGCCAGTCGTTGGCAAGTCTTAATCACGAACGCTTTATTAAATGGCACAAGCCCTTTAACCAATCTAACAGCCACCCTGCACTGCTTACCTTTAAGGGCGATGTTTACGAAGGGTTGTCGGTAACCGATTTTACCAAAAAAGATTTCGAGTTTGCCCAAAATCATCTTCGTATTCTCTCGGGGCTTTACGGAGTATTGCGCCCACTGGATTTAATGCAACCCTACAGGCTCGAAATGGGCACAAAAATTGATATTGGTGATTACGAAAACCTTTATAAGCTGTGGCAGAATAGGCTTACCGAATACTTTAACAACGAACTACTAAAAAGCAAGGAGAAGGTTTTGGTTAACCTTGCCTCCATCGAATACTCCAAGGCAATAAACCTTAAAAAACTGAATGGTAAAGTGGTAATCCCTATTTTTAAAGAGCAAAAGGGAGAGGAATTTAAAACCATAGCAATTTACGCTAAGCGTGCGCGCGGGCTAATGTCGAGATTTGCAATTAAGCAAGCCATTACCAATGTTGAGCAGCTAAAATCATTCGGCGAGGAGGGTTACATATTCTCATCGGACCTATCGGAGGGGAATAGGATGGTGTTTATTAGGTAGCAATTCACATCATTAAAATTTAAATATGAAATTAACAAACCTTACACTACTACTACTCTTTTCAATTACACTATCCTTTGGGCAAAACATAACTATTAGCCAAAATCCAAAATATACGTCGAGCATTAACCCAAAGTACACAGCTGGCATAAACCCCAAATACACCTCAAGCATTAACCCGAAGTATACAACTAGCATCAACCCCAAATACACATCCAGTATTAACCCCAATTACACAACTAGCATAAACCCAAAATATACGTCGAGCATTAACCCAAAGTACAACTCTAGTATTAATCCAAAATACACATCTGCCCTTGACCCTTTTTATGGAACAGGTGAGAAAAAATATCTATTTAACGAATCGGCTGACCCCATAGGAATACTTATTTCTGCCAATTCGAATATTTATCTGTATTATGATTTGCAGGGAGAATGGATAGGGTACTTTGTTCGAGCAAGAACCAATTTTAACCTTTTTTCTCTTGACGGGGATTGGACGGGTAAGTATCTGTGCTCGGATTCTAAAAGCGGTTATAATCTCTTTGATGAGGACGGAGAATGGACTGGCAGCTTTGTAAAATAATGGTAGAGCCTAAAAATAAACATTCTACCCGTCTGTTTTGAGTGCTGTTTTTTCGTTAGAAATATAAGGAGTAAACTTCCATACAGGGCTAGCCCTCGACCATGTTTTTAGTTCGAAACCTTTCGAGCATTTCAGCCGATTTGCTCACAACATTGTTGCAAACCGAAGCAGAATAGTACTGCCAAAGGTTTGGTCCTTTTGCTCCGCTTTACAGAAAAGGGTTGGTTTGTAAACTCAATCCATTTATTAATACCCTAAAATTAAACCTCAAAATATTCTCTCCAGAAAAATATGGCATGTAAATTGCAATTTAGTCGCCCAACGTTAAACACCCTTAAAAATAATTTTTATGAAACTTAAACAATTATCTTTTTTTGCACTTTTTGTACTTGCTACACTAACCACTTTAGCACAATCCGATAAGGAGATGCAAACCTTATTTAAAAAAGAGGACATGACTTACGGCGGCTATGGCGGTCCTAGAGTAGCACTTTCATCGTTTAATGGTGAAAACACATGGCTTGTTGGCGGAAGAGGTGGTGTTATCCTTAATAGTTCCTTTGCTGTTGGTGGTGCAGGCTATGGTATTGTAAACTCCCCACAATTTACGAATATTGACGGTAATGAGGTTGCATACCTTGAGGGAGGATATGGTGGGCTGCTACTTGAGTACATTCTTTTACCCAATAAACTTGTCCACCTTTCATTCCCCGTTGTTATAGGTGCAGGGGGTTTGCTCTATTCTGATACGCGTGCAATGGACGGGGCTGATTTTGATAAGTCTATTATTGCGAATACAGCGTTCTTTGCCTGGAACCAGGTGTAGAACTAGAAATTAATATTACAAGTTTTATGCGCTTTGCAGCAGGGGTATCGTATCGTTACACTAACGGAATGAGTTTGCCCAATACCCCTTCAAATTCATTTAATGCTCTCTCCGTGAACACTACTCTAAAGTTTGGTAGTTTCTAATTACCAACGCATGCCTATAAAGTGTTCGGTAATGAACACCTCTGTCCATTATCGAACACATAAACTTAGGTAGCATGGCACACATTTAAAAGATTATCTATTACCAAAGTTGAATAAAACAACCATTTTTTATTGCATGCCTTTTAAATGGTTTATCTTCTGATTTTAGTTGATACAAATTGCAAGCAGCTGATTTAACAGCAAATAGCAAGTCTAGTTTTACAGTCAGATTAAAGTAAAATAATTTAAATTATTAGTTATGATGTTTTTTAAAAGAGTAACCTTATTTTTTACGCTTGTGCTATTTACATTTAATAATTACGCACAGAGTAAAAACGATGAACCAAAGTACCTTATCAATTTATCGCAGGTTAAGCTAAACGGCTTTGGGAGCATACACAACAACCTGTCGTTTATAGATGGCAATGCTGCCCATACTAGCGGCCTTTCAGGCGCTTTTATGTTTAACTACAAATACTATGTAGGCTTATACAGCTATAGCATAAGTACATTTAACCAATGGGATGATATTTACCACCACGATTATCACCCAATTGATAACCCAAGTTCTCCGCTTTATACCAATAATATGCTCTGCTTTAACCATGGAGGTTTAATGCTTGGCTATGTGCATAATTACTCAAACTTATGGCATCCTGCATTTAAGGTTAAACTGGGAAGTGGCAAGGTTTCTCTTGTGGATAAAGACTTTAATATCACTGATTTTGATAGGCATCATTCCGATTGGGTTGGAGTGATTTCGCCCGAAATTGGAATTGAGGTAAACCTAGCCAGATGGTGTAAAATTGGACTTTCTGCTGGTTATAGATTTGTTTTTGGAGTTGACAATGTGGAGTATGTTAATAAAGATGGTCTTAATAAAAGATTATTTTCATCTAGCCAGCTGTCTAGCCCTTATGCTGCATTGTGAGTTTATTTTGGAGGTTTTGGACCTCGAACCAACGGAAAGCAGTAAGACCAACCCAACTTAGTCATCATCTTTTTATATAAAAAAATCGCATTCGAAAAGCTTAGCATTTATGAAAAACACACTTATGGTTTTATGCCTTTTAATTGTAAAAACTTTAAGCCCTAACAGCCTCTATGGCAGTAGTATAGAAAACAAGTATACTATCAGTGGATATGTGAGTGATGTATCAAACGGTGAAACGCTAATTGGTGCTACGGTTTATGTAAAAGAATTAGGTATAGGAGTAGCATGTAATGCTTATGGTTACTATGCGCTAACTATGCCGCAGGGGAGTTATACATTAACCTACTCATTTATTGGCTATACTCCTTTTGAGAAAAAAGTGGATGTGAAGAAAAACACAATTATTTCGGTTGAGCTCTCAGAACATACAGCATTAATACAAGAAGTAGTTATAACAAGCCAGCGTCCAAACGCAAATGTAAGTAAAGCCGAAATGAGCGTAGTACAGCTCGACATAAAAACTATCCAGCGTATGCCTTCGCTTATGGGTGAGGTTGATATTATTAAATCGATACTGCTCCTCCCTGGTGTGCAAAGCACATCGGAAGGAACCTCAGGTTTTAGCGTGCGTGGAGGGGCAATGGACCATAACCTTATCCTACTCGATGAGGCAACGGTTTATAATGCTTCGCATTTGATGGGCTTTTTCTCTGTGTTTAACAACGATGCCATTAAGGATGTTAAGCTCTACAAGGGCGATATTCCTGCCTCAAACGGAGGGAGACTGGCTTCGTTACTCGATGTGCGAATGAAAGAGGGTAATTCGAAAGCATTTGCTGCTACTGGCGGAATTGGAACAATATCGAGTAGGCTAACCATTGAGGGACCCATAATGAGCGAGAATACTACTTTTGTTGCATCGGGCAGGCGAACCTATGCCGATTTATTTCTCCCTTTTGCACCCAATGAGTCCATACGGGATAACCGACTGTTTTTTTACGATTTAAACCTAAAGATTAATCATAGGGTTAACGATAACAATAGGTTTTACCTCTCAGGCTATTCTGGCCGCGACATCTTTAAAAATGAATTCGCCAAGTTTGGTTTTGGAAATCAAACGCTAACCTTTAGGTGGAATCATCTTTTTGGACCAAAGCTATTCTTAAATTCATCGGTGGTTTTTAGTAGCTACGACTACTATTTGGGAACGGGAAACGTCGATGCAAACTCGTTTGTATGGAATTCGAACATGGAGGATTATAGCACCAAATTCGATTTCACCTATTTCCTCAATTCCAACAGTACATTGCGTTTTGGTGTCCAATCTACATATCATGTTATTAGTCCTGGTATCGTAAAAGGTGAGGGTTCCGAGTCTATACTCAACGATATAGTTATGCCAAATAGCTACTCATTTGAGCATGGTGCTTATGCTCAAAACGAGCAAAGTATTGGCAGCAGTCTTACCCTAAAATATGGGTTAAGGCTATCTGCTCTTCAGAACATTGGTAAGGCAAAAGTATATAATTATGATAGTAATTATGAGGCAGATGGCTTTGCTACCTATGACAAAGGCGAAACATATAATACCTACATCAACTTTGAACCCCGCCTAGGTGCTATATATCAGCTTAGCCAAAAGCATTCAATTAAAGCGAGTTATTCCAGAACGGTTCAATATATCCAGCTGGCCTCAAACGCCGAGGCTGGAACACCGTTAGATATCTGGTTTGCTGCTTCGCCCAATGTAAAACCGCAACTATCTGACCAATGGGCACTTGGTTTTTTTAGAAACTTTTTTGATAATAAGCTGGAAACTTCTGTTGAGGTTTACTATAAAAACATGAGGAACGTTGTCGACTTTAAGGAGTTTGCCAATCTGATGCTTAACGAAAAACTGGAGGGTGAGCTCCGCATTGGAACAGCCCAATCGTATGGTATTGAATTCCTTGCTCAGTTTGGTAACAAAAAACTCAATGGTTGGGTAAGTTATACCTATTCCAGAGCATTCCGCAACATCGATGAGATAAATAACGGAAACCGCTACCCTGCTCCATACGACAAGCCCCACGATATTTCTGTGGTTTTCAACTATGAGCTCAGCCCAAAGTTATCCCTTTCGGCTAATTGGGTTTATGCTACGGGGGTTCCAGCAACTTTCCCGGCTGGCCGATACGAAATACTTGGTACAATTATACCGCTTTACACCGGGAGAAACTCCTATCGATACCCCGATTATCATCGCCTTGATTTAGGCTTATCCTATCGACCAGGGGCAAAAAACGGACGTAAATGGAAGGATGAATGGAACTTATCGGTTT
>CALGIR010000015.1 GCA_937915475.1 uncultured Bacteroidales bacterium | reverse complement strand
AGTATGTAACTGCATTCAAAATCACTATGCAAGCATCATTTTCTGTACAATAATTTAAAGAATAAAATTTAACCTTACCCCACAACTCTAGGAAACTCTATCCCGTTAAACTCAATCACAAGCAAATCGGATTTAGGCACATGAACGCCATTGGTGAGTAGTTGTTGTACATCAAATTGTACATTGTGCATTGCATAGCGAAACTTATGGTGATTCAGGTTTAGCGTACTGAAGGCCTCTAGGCGCTGTTCCTTTTCTACTTCGGGGAGAAAGCGGGTGGCAGGTCTTATTTTATGCTGTAAATAGTAATCGAGTGCAATTAGCTCAACCAGTAGGGTATCTGTAGGGTATTGCTGCACGGCATAATCGTAAATGGTGGTGTAAACGCCAATTAGGCCGATATTACGCCTCCCGTTATGCTGGCTCCAATAAGTACCCAATCCCTTTAGAAAGTCGAAAATTGAGTGGTTTAGCGCAACGTACCTAAGGGTATGCAACGCACGCTTCTTGTTCCAGTAGGTATCCAGAGCATGCTCCACATGCTCTATCCTATCCAGTTCCTGTGTGCTAAGATAGTTGCTCTCCATAATCTGGTAGGGTGGTTGCTGCTGAAAACGGTAACCATGCTGCTTGTAATCCCTGCGTATTGGCGTTCCCTTTAGAAACTTAAGGAATCCCAGCTGCAGCTCGGGCGCAAAGAGTTTAAACACCTCCTCGAAGCTGTACTTTATATCGTCGTAGTAATCGTACGGAAGTCCAACAATAAGGTCAAGGTGAATTTCCACTCGTTCTGATACTTGCTGTACAAAAGTCTTGATGTTCTCGAAGTTCAGACGGCGCTTCACCTCGCTGTTCGACTTAGCATTAAGCGTTTGTATACCAATCTCGAACCTGAAAATCCCTTTGGGAACTTGCGTTCGTACAAACTCAATAAGCTCCGTTTGGAGGATATCGGCCTTAATCTCGAACTGAAAAATGTTACCTGGTCTGTGGTGCTTTATGATAAACTGAAAAATGGATATGGCAAACGATTGGTTTGCATTAAACGTACGGTCTAGGAACTTAACAACCCTTCCGTTCTCCATAAGGTACAAAAGGGAATTGTGCACGTACTCCATAGGCAGATAGCGTAGCGTATTCTGCAAACCCGCCAAGCAAAAACCGCACCTATTTGGGCATCCACGCGATGCTTCAACATAGCATACCTTGTTTCTTAGCTCTTCGACAGGGATGCTTAGGTAAGGATTTATCTCTTTTAGATTATCCAAATCAAAAACCTCAGGAGCATCAGTACAAACAACCTCGCCATTCCGTTGCCACACCAAACCAGGAACCAGAGAAAGGTTTGGGTAGTGCTTCAGAAAGGCTGCAAAGGGCACTTCGCCCTCATCAGTAATAATAAAATCAACCTCAGGAAGTGCAATAATATCGTCCCACTCATACGAAATCTCGGGACCACCAAGTAGCACCTTGCATTCAGGGTTAAACTGTTTTATCTGCCTTGCCACCTCAAGCGTTTGCTTAATATTCCAGATATAGCAGCTAAAGGCCACTACCTCAAAACTACTGCAATACCCAGCAATTTTTGCAAGAGGAACTTTGGAGGTAAACTCTTTTACGCTTAGCCCAACGTAATCCTTATTTAGCTCGTACAGTAGGCCAATTGCCAAATTCTGGTGTATGTACTTTGAATTTATGGTTGTGAGTAAAACTTTCATTATCTGATATATATAGTAGCAATGTAAACGTATTGTCCTTGGTAAACTAAAGTTTGCAAGGTAACGAAATATGAATTATTTATTTGGAATGATTTAATATCGTTTAGTTGCTTCGGAAAACCAACTCTTTGCAGGGTTCTGAACCTTTGTTGCCGCACGATTGAATCGTAAGGTTTAAGCAAATGTAGTAATTTACTTTGCTTGGTTTCCATGCGATGGGAGTTGTGCGGGAGCGGATTACAAATCTGCACAAGTTGGACGTTTAAATCATTTTTCTCAAACATAGTAAAATCGCACGGATTGCAAATCCGCGCGAGCGAGGTGCAAAACCAGGAAATAAAGGAGTTAATGGAGCAGTTGCTGTAATTAAAAGGGCTGATTTATAGCGGAAAACGGGAGAATTGGATGATTAGACATATGTCTAATCATCCAGTTTTCCTTTATTGGGTATATTCTCCAAAAAGTCGAGGAAACGCTTAAGTAATCGGTAGTATAGGGCAACATATAGAAGTATGGTTGTGAGCCAAATTACTATAATATTTACCCAAAATGTACTAAAGTAAATCCCGAAAACATTTTTTACAGGAGCATAAAAGTGTGCCCTAATATAATGATTTTTGGGTACTAGGTAAATTGGGTCAATCTTCTGAATGAGGTTATCCTTGTATTCAATAATTCGTTCAACTTCAGTGGAATTTCGCACAAATTCAGCTAAGGTTTCATTGTAGTAGTCCCTCTTCATCTTTAGGAAGGCCTCGCGTTCTTCTTCACTGGCCTGTTTCGATGAGATTAAACTATCCTTTTTGTAGCTAGCCTTATTGTATAGCCTCACGTAGTAGAGCCGTAGGTGCTCAAGATGGTTTTTAAGCTCGTCTAGTAGGTTAGGGCTAATATCACTGTAGTTAAGCTGATTAATGTATTTGAAAGGGAACTGCGACCCAGAAACGCTGATTGCTTCATCAATAAGTTCGTTTTTTATAACCGCTAGGGCCGACTCAACCTCATTGCGTTTTGGAAGATTATTGATGTTTCTCTCGCATATTGATACTTTATTCTCAAGCGTTCTGAGCCAATAGTTCCGCTTGTAATCCGATATGCTCATGGCCTCATCGTAATAATAGAAAGGCTTTTGATATTTATTGTTGATAAACTGATTTACGGCAAGTGCTTCGTATGCCCATCGTGCAACAATAATTTCGCCGTAAGCAGGAATACTACTGGGAGATGAGACTGTGGGGTTTAGTTTTTCAAACTTAACAATTATCCCGCTCAAAATAATCTGTGGGATAACCAGAAATGGTATTAGTATGTAGATTGTGACAACGGTTTTGAAACTATCAGAAATTAGTAAACCTAGCATATTGGCCGATACCCAAGTACTAAATAGTACAAGCCAGTATTCAAAGTACATGCCCTTTATCTCTAGTATGGTATTCCCAATAAGCACAAATGCTAAGGCTTGAATTGCGGAGAGTACAAGGAGTATTAATACTTTCGACATTAAGTAGCTGCTCCAGCTGAGGTTGAGAAAACTCTCACGCTTTTTAATTCTTCTATCCTTTATAATTTCTTCGGCACTAACGGTAAGTCCTACAAAGAATGCTACTATAACCGACATGAAAAGGTAAACAGGAAGATTGCTATTGTCCATTAAGGTATAGCCGTAAACATTGGCTGCATCAACGTTGTGGTACTTGATAATATACGATAAAAGGAATGCGAGCACAGGGGCTTCTAATAAATTGATAATCAAGTACTGTGTGTTGGCCAGTTTGCTTAGCACATCGCGTTCAATAAAAACGCGCAGCTGCTTAAGCCATTTAGGGATTTTAAAGGGGTTGCTGGGTAGCTCATCTGGGGTATCGTAATCCTTCTCCTCGTTTAGGTCAATCTCGTTATAATATTCGTACCACTCTGTAGGACTGGTTTTGCGTGAGCGAGTAGGGTTTCCGTATTCATCCAGCACTCTAGCTTCTACTATATTAAAAACCTGTTCGGGGTTAACATTACCGCAGGCGTTGCACTCACTCTCGTTCCAGTTTGCGTGCTGCACTTTCGATTTAAAGTAGATAATTGACTCAATTGGGTCACCATTGTATATTAGGTAGCCGCCTGTATCAAGTATTAGCAGCTTGTTAAACATCTTGAAAATATCCGATGAGGGTTGATGAATTACAACAAAAACAAGTTTTCCTTTAAAGGTTAACTCTTTAAGCAGGTCGAGAATGTTTTCAGAGTCGCGTGAACTTAATCCGCTGGTGGGCTCGTCCAGGAAGAGGATTGCAGGTTCACGGATTAGTTCAAGTGCAATATTTAACCTTTTGCGTTGCCCACCGCTTATCTTTTTGTTCAGCGGCGAACCCACTACCATATCCTTTATCTCGTGTAAACCAAGGCTAAGCAACATGTCGTTAACAGCCTTTAGTATTTGTGTCTCCGTATAGTTATCGAAGCATAGTTTTGCGTTGTAGTAAAGGTTTTGAAAAACGGAGAGCTCTTCGATGAGCAGGTCATCTTGCGAAACAAATCCAATTAAGCCCTCAATCTCTTCAGCTTGTCTATGAATATCGGTTCCGTTAATGCGTACGCTTCCGCTATTAGGTGTTTCTGAACCGCTTAGCATATTTAGTAGAGTCGTCTTCCCTGAACCCGATGCACCCATAATTCCCACCAAATGGCCTGATTCAAAGGCAAAACTCATTTTTTGTAATCCAAATTTACCCCCTTTAAATCTGAAGTTAGCATCCTCAACCTCAAGTAGAATCTTTTCTTTTATTTTATCCAGAGTAAAAAGTGCTACGATGTCGCTATAGTATACCGGAGTGAGTTTTGGGTTACGGATTGAAGAACCTGCATTAAGAACAAATATTTTGTCTGCATGGAGTAAATGACCATTTAAATAAAGTTCCTCGTCGCCGCAGTATCTAAGGAAATAGATGTTGGCAAATTCAACCCAAATAATTTTAATCTCTCCACGGAGAGAGGGTAGTTGTATATGCCTAATGTCCTTAGAGTGAAGGTTTTTCTTGTCGTTGATAACCAGTACATTGTCGTAGTCTGGCAAGCTGGTTAAGCTGTCAATAACATATTTATGGATACGGTTGAACTCATTATCGGGGATGAAGAACGTTTCTGCAACTGTAGATATAAAGGCCATCTCTTGCGCGGTAATTGTTCCATCGTTCGTTCTTACAAACTCAAGTAATCTCACCACTACCACTACCTTTTGCTGCTGTGTAAGTTCTTCGTTTATATGAGTACAAATTTTAAGTACTCTAACGGAACTCGATGAGGTACGCTTCTTTGTAAGGCTTTTCTCGCTTTGTTTTTCTTGATAAAGCTCGTAGTAGTAGTCGAAAACTTTTAGGTACTCTCTAACAAGTTCCTGATTGAGCTGTTGCTTCAGGAATGATTCAACAACGGAACGCCTATCAGACTTACCTTCCTTATGCTGCTCTTCCTGTTCGGTTTCGGAGTGCCCAATTATTGCAAACAACTGCATTAAGGCCTTAAGAATTGATTCGCTCATGGGTTAAGTTTTAAGAAATTATTTCAGGGATTTCTATGGCTTGTAACCAATAAGTAGCATAATGTGCCCTGGAGCAAACTTTTCCGATTCAACATCTACTTGAATAATGCATGTAACTGTTGATGAAAATTTAAAATCCCAGTATGGTGTGTAATCGTAGTTTGCATTTGTAAATAGTAGGTTTTTTTCGGTATCGAAAACCGAAAAAACCAAAGTGCTTTTTCTTAAATTAGTGCATGCCACAATTCGATAGGTGTTATCGCCGAAAAATGTAGTCCTAAATTCAACTTTTTCATCGGGTTTAAGCTGTGCAAAGTATTCTTGTCCGTCAGATATGTAATCGGGAGAGAAGTAGAGCGAGCAGATATTTTGTAACTGAAATAGTTGTGCATTAGCATTGTGCCCAATTACAAAAATGGCAACAATGCCTAGGGCAACTTTAAAGATTTTTCTTTTCATTGTTAAAATAGGGTGTTATCAAAATTTCTTACTCAATTATCAAATTTCTTATATCTTCTATCTTTTGGCTAATTATATCAAGATGATACTCTGACATAATAACGCGGGATTGGCTATTAATATATGTTAACTTATTCTCTTCATCAATTATTGGTTCTTTGTAAGAGTATGAATAGATAATCCCATCAAACTCGTAGGCTAAATCGATTAAATTATCAATAAGCACTGTGTACTCTTTCGATTTATAGTAAAGCGGCGAGAGCACCTCGATTAAATTATCAAGCGGATGCTTTTGCTCTCCAATTCTGTTAATAGTTTCTCTATTGGATGACGACTTGGCTATTGTGGTTAGCAGATAGAGACTTTCAACCCATCCGCCAGCAAGTATAAGTGAACCCACATCGCTTCTGTCATTCTCACGCAAAAAGCCGTCTACTCTTCGGTATGAACTGCTAAGTATGATTAGGAGTGAGTCTTGATTGCTAATGTTGCTCTCAATTTTTTTAAAGAGTTCTGCATCGAAAGCAGAATTAATACCAAGTTCTTCCGACAGTTTCTTTAGCACGTTAAGGTAGGCAATTGACTCGGGTGTTCGATTGTAAATGTTGAGATAGCTAAGATTAGTACCATAAACACCAAAGTTTAAGGCTTTTTTGAAATTGGTATTGTATCGTTTAGCATTTTCGGGATTGTTAAGAATAGATTCATTGAAAGGAATGTTGTTCGATTTAATTAGCTGGGCAACTTGGTAGGGCGATGGCATGGCAAAAAGAGAACCATCGTATTGTATTAGGAAAGAGACTGTATCAAGCTCATAGGATTCTCTTTTTGAATTGGACTGCTTTGTGTTTGTTCCCGATTTACAAGACCAAACAAGAAGGGATAATATGGATAGTAAAAGGAAGCATATCTTTCTGGTATTCTGATAAGATGGCATTTATTTATTTTTTTAATAAAATTTAATGCAAGTAAAATAAAAAAAGTGACACTTCAAAGCAAACAACAGCCTATCAATTAAACAGGTATACTTATCTGTTGTTTCATAAATTTATTCCAATCATGTTTTTGCAATAACCCAATGATTACTTGCGCCTCAATAGCTGATACAATCAAGAGCTTGCTGCTCGCGTTTACCAAGCACCAAAGCGGTTTTCCACCGCTTAAAAAGAAATTGCTTGTGCTTCGACCTCCTTTACTCACGGAGGAGCCTGTGGTAAGACTCACAGCGAGACAGAGACCAATAATAATCCAATCTATGGCAATCATAATTAGTACCTTAAATGGTGCTTTCTGGTAGATTTGCTAGAATAATATAACATAGAATTAATTTCGCGTTGAAAGTAGTCACTTAACGGCTTTTTTCAAACAATATTGAATGTTTATTTAGATGGTAGTAATGCAAATCTTTTCTACTTTTGCAGGCTGTTTAAAAGGAAACCAATCAATCTCTATTGAAAACATCTATTACATACTCCAAGGTGTGGAGCATTGCATACCCAATTATTATTGGAAGCGTTGCACAAAATGTGATAAACGTAACCGATACCGCCTTTTTGGGTAACCTGGGTGAGACCGCTTTGGGAGGAGGTGCTATTGGGGGACTTTTTTACATGACCCTAATAATGCTTGGCTGGGGATTTGGGGTAGGTACCCAAATTGTTGTTGCACGTAGAAATGGCGAAGCACAGTACAGGCCCATAGGTAGAACCATTGAGCACGGTTTCCTTTTTTTGATGGCGTTGGCGCTGATTATTTTCTTGTTGGTTAAACTTTTCGGAAACCAGCTGTTGATGTACATCGTTAATTCAGAAAGTATTGTTAGTGCTAGTAGAGAGTTTATCAATTATCGCATCTGGGGCATTTTCTTTGCGCATACTAACTTCTTGTTTCGGGCCTTTTATGTGGGCATTGGTCGGACTAGGGTAATAACCCTTACTACTGTGGTGATGGTTCTTGTTAACGTATTTCTGGACTATTCATTGATGTTCGGTAATTTTGGTCCCAGACGCTTTGATCT
>CALGIR010000014.1 GCA_937915475.1 uncultured Bacteroidales bacterium | reverse complement strand
TGATTGGGCAGGCCGAGCGTCAGTATCGAGATGAACCCTCGGATATTACTAGTATTCAGGTGCGTAACGATAAGGGCAACTTGGTTGAACTGGGTAATCTTATCAATATTACTGAGGAGAGTACATCTCCACAACGCTACAGGTATAACAGGTATGTGTCGGCCACATTTAGGGCTTCCCCAGCATCAGGCATTACTTTAGGGCAAGGTATTGAGGCTATGCGAGAGATATCGGAGGAGATTCTTGATGATACCTTTGCAACCACGCTAACGGGTATTTCGCAGCAGTTTGAGGAGAGTTCAGGCAGTTTGTACTTTGCATTTGCTTTTGCCCTCATTCTCGTTTACCTCGTTTTGGCTGCACAATTCGAGAGTTTTAGAGATCCGCTTATCATCATGTTTACGGTACCCCTTGCTTTAGCAGGTGCGCTACTCTCGTTATACGTCATGGGTCAAACCATGAATATCTTCAGCCAAATTGGAATTATCGTTCTGATAGGAATTGTAACCAAAAATGGAATTCTGATAGTAGAGTTTGCCAACCAGAAGAAAATTGCAGGATTCGAAAAAACTCAAGCCGTAATTGAGGCAGCCGGCCAAAGATTACGCCCCATTCTGATGACAAGCCTTGCCACAATTTTCGGAGCGCTCCCAATTGCCATAGCCTTCGGTTCTGCTTCAACTAGCCGAATTCCAATGGGTATAACCATTATTGGCGGGTTGCTTTTATCTTTGGGGCTAACACTTTATATTATTCCGGCTATGTACAGCTACATTTCAAGTAAAAAACCAAATATTCTCCACAATGAAGAGGACTATTAAGCTTATTTTTGCATACATACTATTTCCCATTGTGGTTAGTTCACAGGATACTCTTACCCTTGATGATGCTATTCGATTAGGTCTTGAGAATAGCTTCTCAATCAGAATTGCCAGAAATGAGGTTGATATTGCACAGAACAACAATACCATTGGGAATGCAGGTTATTTGCCCCGTCTCGATTTAAATGTGAACCAGAACAATAATTTTCAGGATAGATACTTTGAGTACGAAGGGGATAATTCAAGTTCTGATGAAGGGTATCGAACCCATAATATAGCTTCGGGTGCGCAGTTGGGATGGACCCTTTTTGATGGTTTTGCCATGTTTATTCG
Organism: uncultured Bacteroidales bacterium; assembly: GCA_937915475.1. Lineage (GTDB taxonomy): Bacteria > Bacteroidota > Bacteroidia > Bacteroidales > Tenuifilaceae > Perlabentimonas. The sequence goes on along the minus strand of CALGIR010000014.1, from coordinate 12,167 downwards.
CAAAGAAAAACTAGACGTTTTTGCACAGCAAAGCGATTTACAACTCCGAATGTCCATAGAGAATGCTATTGCCGATATAGTTTATACCTACTACAGTATCGCTTTTAACGAGAATCTATACCAATCGTATAAAGACCAAATGGTGTTGTCGCGCGAGAGGTTGGCTATTGCGCGCGAAAAATCTAATATTGGTGTTGGTTATGAACTTCAGGAACTTCAGTCGGAGGTAGACTATAGAGCCGATAGTGCCCGATACATGCAACAATCAACTCACTTAACAAACATTAAGGCTGAACTAAACCGATTGCTGGCACGCCAACCCGACGTGAGTTTCAACGTTAATACAATCATCCCCGTACCCAATCCAGAGTTTTCAGCAGACATTTATTTAAAGGTACGTGAGCAAAACCCAAGTATGCTTTTTGCCCGGTTGCAGGCTGAGGTGTCAGAACTTGAGGTTGGCGAGGCTAAAGCTTCGCGCTACCCAACGCTAAGCCTTGTAGGGGCGTACAACTTTTCACGAATAGGCACACCCAGCGGGCAAACACAGCTTAGCCAAATTCATGGACCATCGGTTGGGGTAGGAGCTTCGTTTACCCTTTTTAATGGCAATAATATTAACAGAAGGATAAAGAATGCAGCCATTATTGCTGAGAATCAAAAGATTAGTCAGGAAGAGTTGGAACTAAACTTGCAGAGTAGAACTTTTCAGCTGGTAAACAACCTTAATCAAGCTATTGAACTGGTTTTGGTTGAGGAGGAGTCGGTAAAACTTGCCCAGCGAAACGCCGAGGCAGCATGGGAAAAGTATCAGTTGGGAGCAATTTCGGACATTGAACTGCGCGAAAGCCAAAACAAGTTTCTCGATGCACAAACTCGCCTAATATCATCGCAAATGACTTCACAGGCTGCCGCCATAGAGATAAAAACGCTTACGGGTGATTTGAGTAGTTTTATTGAATAAGCATCAAACATAAAGCAACTTTGATATCCCTTTTATACAGTTGATTAACTTTTTTAGTATAAAAACCAATTACTATGCAATCAATACTTAAAGATAAGACCATACTTGTGGCTGGGGCCAGCCAAGGATTAGGCTATGCTGTTGCACAGTCATCAGCCTTAGAGGGAGCTAATGTATTTATTGGAAGTAGAGACGAGGAGAAGCTGAAAATCTCCTCGATGCTCATTGCCAAAGAGAGTGGAGTCAACGTTGGTTATGGTGTGCTTGATGTTACCCAACCAAAATTAATAAAAAATTGGGTCGAGGCTGCGCTTGAGCAGTTTGGAAGCATCGATGGACTAGTGGTTAACGCTGGCGGGCCACCTGCTGGTATGTTCAATACGCTTTCCGATGATGATTGGCAAGCTGCCTTTGAGTTAAGCCTAATGGGCGCAGTACGGCTAATACGCGAGGTGTTACCCACTATGCAAAAAGCGTCAAAGGGGAGCATTATTACCATTACATCGGTATCAGTAAAAGAGCCAATTGATATGCTGCTGCTCTCAAACGTTTTTCGTTCTGGAGTAACCAGTTTGGCCAAAAGTCTATCGCGCAATTTGGCCTCTTATAATATTCGCATAAACAATATCTTACCAGGCAGAATCGACACAGAGAGGGTAAATCACCTCGATAGCCTTATCGCTGAAGATAAGGGGATTAGCATAAGTGAGGTACGCTCATCGTTTCAAGAGCAGATTCCACTTTCGCGTTATGGGAAACCCGAGGAACTAGGTAATTTAGCTGCATTCCTATTATCCGATAGGGCATCGTTTATTACAGGAACAACCATTCCGGTTGATGGTGGAATGCTCAAAACAACCTGGTGATTGAATGGTGCAATGATGAAGAAAATATCCGAAGATAACGTTTTAGTATGTTCGGGTCATTCGCTCTGGCACTACAATAATATAATCCGCTAAGTTTTTGTTGTCTTCACCTAACTCATTGGCTGTAGTTTGAAGAACCGTTGCAATGGTTTTTTGGGTTGCACCAGGTTTATACCTATTTAGGTACCAAACTATACCCTCATAATTATTTGAGTGGTAGGTTCCGTGAAAATGGATAAAGAGGTTACCTTTTTCAAGATTACTCGCAATATTCCACGCCATGGTGGCATCCTTAATTGCCTGTGCTTTAGGGAAGTTTTCCATTTTACTGTCCATTTTCCCAGGCATGCCCATCATGCTTAGCATGGCCTTGTAGCCAGGTAACTCAGGATTGTAATCAACGGGCAAGGGGGCAATGTGCTCTTTTGCTCTTGGGGTAAGGCTGTCGAGAACCTCAAAACCACCCGATGCCACCATTGAAGCATATCGCCTTGGAATATTTGTAGCAATAAACGGAAGGTTATTCTCCTTAGCAAATTCAACCAGTGGCTTGTAATCGGTCTTGTAGTTTGGCCATAAGCGGGCTTCGTTTTCAAATCGGCTTTGCGAGATTAGCCCCTCAAGGTATTCATCTAAAACTAGTTGATTGTCGGTTTCAAACATTTCTGCACCCAAAACCAGTACTTTCCCTTTATTGTAAAGCCTATGGCAAAGCTCTATTTGTAGCCAATGGGCTATTGGGTTATCGTGTAGTTCGCCAAAAAGTGCAATATCGGTTAATGTTATTTCATCAACCATTGTATCGAAAGCAATTGGCTCCCCATTGCTTCTGAAAATTCTGTATGCATATGGTGCTTGTGCCGATACCTCAGTAAATGCCAAACTAACAATCAATAAAAATACAATTTTTCTCATTTGCTAAAGAGATATTATTTTCTGTTTACCGTTCCGGTGAGCCTTAATACTGTTGTTGATTGTTTGGGGGCGTTAGTTATAACGGTAATTGTTTTGCTTTGGCGGCCAGTATACCCGCTTGTTCTAAACGATGCTGAGATGGAACTCTTTTCACCAGGCTTTATAATTGTTACGTTTGGCGCAACGGTTGTACAACCACAACTTGCATTAATTTTCCGGATAATTAAATCGCTTTTGCCAGAGTTGGTAAACTCAAAATCATGCTTAATCAAAGTGCCCTCATCTATGGAGCCAAAGTCCATTTGGGTTTCAGAAAAAGAAATTTGAGGGGCATTTAATAACTCCTCTTCACTTAGCCTCGTAAAATCTTCTTCAATATTCCCGCTAACGCTAATTAGGTTTCCCTGTGTTTGCTTATCGTTTGTTAGTATAGAAATTCTGCTGATTACAAAACCCCAATCATCAACATTGCTTGCATCAAAGACAACATCAATGGTGCCTGATTCATTGGGTTTTAGGGTTTTGGGATTGGAGGTAATGTTAACGTGGCTAGGAACCCTTTGAAATGATAGTGTAACTGGCTCTTCTCCAAAGTTATAAACTTCAAGTGAGTTCGACACCTTATCCTTGTTGGATACTTTACCAACCGAAACGTGTGAGTTGCTTAAACCGAGGTCACCAATTCTTCTTCGATAAATTTCCTCCGGTGTTTTTGCCCGTGGCTCAACCTGTCCACGAATGGTGAGCACCGTGCCAGAGGATGCTGCATTTGTGTATACCGTAATGCTTTGGTTAAATGTGCCTGGGCGTCCCTTTGGATTATAGGTTGCCTTAATGGTTGTATTTGATCCAGGTAATAAAGGTTCTTTAGACCATTCCGAGGCTGCACATCCGCATGATGAATTGACCCTTGAGATGATTAGGGGAGAACCCCCTGTGTTCTTAATCTCGAAATTGTACGAAACAGGGCCCGCTTCCTCTTTAATCAACCCAAAATTATGGCTGCTCTTGTCTATTTGCATTTGTGGGCCAGCTTGTTGTCCAACAGCAGATAATGCTATAAAAAGTAAAAATGATGCGAATAGCGTTTTCATAATGTATTGTATTTTTTTAAAATAATCTTGTTTTGTAGTAGCTCAAAATTAATAAGTTTTTATTATACATCGTTCTTTATGAGCGAATAAATCCTTTCAAAATCTATTCCAGAGTGTTCGGTTGCTTTATTTATGGTTATATTTGCTTTACTAAAAGATTAAAAATATATGGGGTTGCTAGAAGTAATAACTTTACTGCTAATAGGGCTTGTTGCTGGCTTTATTGGTGCAGCATTCGGCCTTGGAGGTGGAATAATTATTGTGCCTGCTCTGATTTTCTTTATGGGACTTACGCAACATCAGGCACAGGGTACTAGTTTAGGTGTTTTGGTTTTTCCGGTGGCCATACTTGGTGCATTCAATTACTACAAATCAGGATACATCAATGTTAAGTTTATACTTATACTTGCTTTGGCTTTTGTGGTTGGCGGCTATTTGGGCTCGCTGTTTTCCATAAGTTTATCCGAAAAACTTTTAAAAAAAATATTCGGAATTTTTATCCTGCTGGTTTCGCTTAAAATGATTTTTGAAAAATAGAATGATGCTGAGTACTACACAGAAATATTCTGCTTAAGAATTGGAGTATGCTATAGTGGTGGTATATGGTTGAAATCTAATCTATTTCAATAGTTTTTAAAAGAGAAAAAGTATAACTGTATTTATACTGGTTATAAATATGGTAAAAAGCACGTTTTAATTTTTCATTTGAATTATTGATAGTATTTTTGTAGTGCATTAATTAATCAAGTTTAACTTTTAAAAAAACAAAAAAATGGCATATGTAATTTCTGACGATTGTACAGCATGTGGTAGTTGCATTGACGAGTGCCCAGTAGAGGCTATTTCTGAGGGTGATATCTATAAGATTGACCCAGATGTATGTATTGATTGTGGTGCTTGTGCTGATGTTTGCCCAGTTGAGGCTATCAGTCCTGCATAATAATCTGTTGTAACAATATTATAAAAAAAGTCCAGTGCAAGTGCACTGGACTTTTTTTATGAGTTTTGCTTAACGCACAAAGTGCTGCATTTCGGTTGGTATCTCCAGTGATATCTCTGTCATACCAGCTATTTTCTCTTCTGCATACCAAGGTGTTTGGTATATTAATTTTTTAACCCCGCCCTTTTCAATTGTATACACGTTGGTCTCATTATTTGCCATAAGGTGTATAATCTTTTCAGCCGATGATTGTTTGTGGCAGCTGAATAAGTTTTGTCCAATCAAGTTTTCACCACCCCATTTACTAAAGGTTTTCTGTGCCTTTTCGTTCATGTAGAGTATTTTCCCTTTTAGGTCGCACACTGTAATTGCGCAGTTTAGCCCTAATGCCCAGTCTGGAATTGTTTTCATAAATTTATTGGTGTTTAATTTGCGCGTGTTAGTACAAATTCTTTTCTAAGGAGTTTTATAGGATGATGATTAAATGCTAACTGATTTTTTTTTAAATCTGTCCTACTTTATGATATGCGATAATTAGAGTTTAGCATATCGTAAGGTTAGCGGCTCACTCTTAAGTTGTATTCCCTAAAAGTATTTAGCAATTCAATGGTCGATGGATTGTTGGGGTTAAACTTAAGGTTTAGTACTTGTGCAAGTTTTGATGCTTCGGAGTATATTGGCATTCGTTTATAGTGATGTTCGTTTGCATAGTTTAAATATTTCAGGAGTTTAAACGCGTCAAACCAAAGGAAAAATCTTTTCTCAAAAGTAGCAGCGTGGGCGGTATTTTTATTAATCTCTTCAATGGCCTGCAAAAAACCATTCATTTCAAGATAATCTCTAAGAGGTTCGGGTTGCTGGAAGTGCAATTTAGTAATGGTATTTTTACTTGCATTGAAAAGCGTATTGGGTGCCGTTTCAATAAAAGCCTTAAGGCTTAAAATCGAGTCGAAATTGTAGGTTAGATATTCGTGCTGCGATTCTTCTAGGTGCTTAGATATTGCTCTTCCTGTGCCAAAGGGAACCCTATCAGATGGCCGTGGCGAAGGAAAGACTACGGCGGAATTGAGTTCTTCGAAATTTCCGTGAGGTATTATCTTTTGTAAGAAATAAAAATCTTCTCCCGCCTTGTTCTTGCTCATTCCACCTACTTTAATGTAAGTGCTTGCACTGCAGGCCATGCTTGACCCAACGGTTTGGTACGAGAAAGGATGTTTTATGTACCTTCCGGCATCAACGTAGTACCTTAAGTGCAGCTCGTATTGCGCTATGGCTTGGTAAACTTCTGGTGAAAAACTATCTCCCTCTAAAGGGTGCTCGTAGCGTATTGAGCAAGCTGCTGTTTCTGGTTTACTAATCCAAAGTTGCTCAAGTTCACAAAGGTAATTTTCCGAACAGCCCGAGTCCGCATCGAAACACGCAATAATCTTATAGTCACTTTTAGATTTAAGTAATCGCCAAGCCGCTTCGTTCATTCCAGTTCTACGGGCCAACCCCACACCAGCATGTTTTATTATGAGATTAAATGCGGGAATTGCTAAGAATCGGAAACTGCCACTATTAATATTTCTATCTGCGGTTTCAATTACTTTAATGCACTCTAAAGCGTTGGCTACAATTGCTGCCGAAGCATCCTCAGGATAGTTAACAACAACTATCACCTCAACAGAGCAGGTAGGCTTTTTGCAATTTGCAAGAGCATTAAGAGCATCCTCTAGCTCTGTTTCGTTATAGGAGGGTAGCACAATACATAGTCCAAGGTCTTTATCTGGCTCATGTTTAATGCTTGGGGTAAAATTGTTGCGCTTAAAGTATTTAGTGTTTGTCATAATAAAAAAGCCCCTATAATCAGGGGCTAGTTTAGTGCATTCTTATGCTGATTATTTTTTTGGGGCTAAACTTTTCTGATATTCCTTATTTAGCCCTTCAATTACCTCTTTAGTAATGTCATTTGCTGGGTGCCCATAGAGTAATGGTCCTCCAAATGAACCGCTAAGGATAACTTCAAAGCCCTTATCCTGATTGTACATTTTTGTAAAGTCGTTAATGCTATGCTGAATCCGTCTGAGCATAACCTGCTCTTCTTCTGAAAACCTCATTCTAAGTTCATCGCGGAAAACGTATAGTTCTTGCTCCTTTGCAGCAAGATCTTGCTGCATTTGCTGAGCAACCGAACGGGTAACCAGACCTTTCTGAACTTTATCCTGAAAGTCAATCATCTCTTTTTCAAAGGCACGGGTTCTGTTTGTCATATCAACCTCCATATTGCGCCCCTTTTTCTCCAACTCTTTTTGTATGTCGAAGTACATATCGTAATTGCTAAGTATCGAGTCCATATTAACCCAGGCAATGGATTGTTCTCCTTTAACAATTTCTTCAGTATCCCTATTTCCTTCTGTAATTTCACTCGTAGCGGGTTTGTCGCCAGTAAAGTGTAAAATATAAAGTGCTACAACAGCTAGGGCTAACACGATATTGATAATTAGTGAAGTTCTTTTCATTTCATTAGCTGATTTTACTACAAATTTATTTGGTAGTGTTAAACAATGGGTTGATTTTCTTGATTTGTTCGCAAATATATCGATTATGCATTAAAATAAACAGCATATACTATTTTCTATTCAAAAAGTCCTTCATCGCGCAATAGTAATAAAATGGCTTGGAATGGAACAACTACGAACTTCTCGCTGCTAAATTCAATTTCAGTACCACTATCCTGCAGGTAAACGGCCAAATCGCCAACCTGAGCCTGAAGTGGGAAATACGTTGAATTATCCTTTCTCTTCTGCCAAGGTTCGTCATACTCGCCAGCTATGGGTATGGGGTAACCTGGTCCAACCTTAATTACATATCCGCATTGTACTTTTTGCTTTTCCTGTACCCCTGGCGGAAGCAATAAGCCTGTCTTTGTCCTCTCTTCAGGGTTTTTGGGCTTAATTAGTACACGGTCGCCAACTACAATTAACTTTTCTAAATTTTCTGCATCAAGTGCTAGTGCCATGCTTAATTAGTTATTGCATTACAAATATAACTATTTACTGAACCCATAAAACTAGTTGTGGCTGGTGTATATGTTGTGAGAAAAGCCAAAGCCTTGTTGCTATTGAGTTTTTGACAACAATCCAAGAAAATATTTATTACAATTTAACACTTATCAAGCCCTGCTGTTAGTCAGTTTTAAACACATATCTAACTTCATGCCTGTATTCTTCCGTTGGCTTAAGCAAAGTGGACGGAAAGTTACTTTGGTTGGGAGAGTCCGGGAAGTGCTGAGTCTCTAGGCAAACAGCACCGTGTTTATTGTAAATGGTTTCATTATGACCTTTTATAGTGCCATCTAGTGAGTTGCCCGTGTACAGCTGCAGACCAGGTTGGGTAGTGTAAATTAAAATTGACCGACCCGAGGGCTTATGCTTTAGAATTGCTGCCGGATTGTCTATTGAACCATTATTCAAAAGTTCAAAGCAATGGTCAATACCTCCTGAAGTAGCTAATATACTATCGCCTAGGCGCATAAAATGCCTAAAATCGAGCGGGGTATTATAACATTCAATTAAGGTTCCTGTGGGGATTCTATTTTCGTCAGTCTCTAGGTAACTATTGGCATTTATCATTAGTTTGTGTTCCATTATGCTGTCATCAAAACCGCTAAGGTTAAAGTAACCATGGCTGGTTAGGTTGATATGAGTTGGTTTGTCGGTTTTTGCATTAAAATTTATGTGCAGAGTATTATCGTCAGTAACTCTATAGGTTACAGTAACATCTAAGTTTCCGGGGTAGCCCTCTTCAAGGTGTTTACTTTGATAATTGAGTACTAGCGAAGCGCTATTATCTTCAAGTTCCATTCTGCAATCCCACAGTTTTGTATGAAAACCATTGTTCCCTCCGTGTAGATGGTTTGCTCCATTATTTAGTGGGAGTTCATATATTTTATCATTGATTGTAAATCTCCCTTTTGCAATACGGTTGGCATATCTGCCCACAATAACCCCAAAATGAGGATGTTCACCTAGGTATTTTTCAAGCGAATGAAAGCCAGCACAAATCTCTTTCGCAACTCCATTTGCGTCGGGCATTAGTATTGAGGTGATAATGCCCCCATAGTTTGAAATGCTAACGGATAAGCCTTTGGCCGATTCAAATGTGAATAGTTTTACCTCTTTGCCGTTGTGGAGGTACCCAAATATCTTTTCTGTAACTTTCATTTATCAATCAGGCTAATGATTTTGTAAAGAATAAAAGTAAATCAAAATTATTTGATTATCCCAAGTTTGTACCTTATCACTAAAAATATCATATTTTTGTATGTATTGAACACTAACGTTTTGATTTGCGACTTCTTTGTGTTTTTTAATTAAACTATAGTAGGCAATAAGGAGTCACAATAATCATAAAGATATTTGCAAACTTTTCAAGAAAATTAAAAGCAGTGAAGAGATAATTTATTTTTAGTGGAAATTCAATCAATCTAACAGAAAATATGATGAAACACCCATTATTAGACCAATCACAAGCACGAATGAACAAAATATGGGTGTTCCATTCGTTCGTTAAAGAATGTTAGAGTTAAAGTGTAACTTGTTTGTAATTAATAATATAAAACTTTTGTACGGATGAAAATTAATCTTAAAACAGTTGTAACTATGGCATTACTTGCCACGTTGTGGTCGTGTCAAGAGACTGGCACCGACCAAAAATCAGAGCCAATTACTCCAGATGTTGAATTAACCGCCGAGGAGATTACCAATGGTGTGCTAACCCCCGAAGTTCTTTGGAAATTTGGTCGCATTGGTAGTACACAGCTCTCGCCCGATGTGCAATCGGTATTATTTACCATTACTCGTTTTTCAATGGAGGCGAATAAGGGGGTTACCAATATCTTTACAATTCCAGTTGTGGGTGGCGAGCCCCAAGAGTTAACAACAAATAAAACCAACGATTTTAGCCCGCAATGGCGTCCCGATGGAGCTAAAATTGGTTTTTTATCTACCCGAAGTGGCGATACACAGCTTTGGGAAATGAACACAGACGGTACAAACCCAACCCAGATAACAAAAATTGAGGGAGGGATAAGTTCCTTTGCTTATGCCCCAACTGGAGATAGGATTTTGTACACCAAAAATGTTCAGATTGAGAAAACTCCCACCGAGTTACATCCCGATATGCCCAAGGTAAATGTCCGTATTTCTGATAATATGATGTATCGCCATTGGAACTACTGGCGCGATGGCAGCTTTAGGCATATTTTTGTTGCGTCGTATACCGATGGAAAGATTGGCGAAGCCAAGGATATCATGGAAGGAGAAGCATGGGATTCGCCCATGTCTCCTCATTTTAGTGATGATGATGTTGTGTGGAGCCCCTGTGGAAAGATTATTGCATACGCATGCAAAAAAATGCATGGTAAGGATTTGGCCGTCAGCACCAATTCCGATATTTACCTTTACCATATTGAGGATAATCTGACGGAGAATATCACGGAGGGGATGATGGGGTACGACCAGCATCCTGTTTTCTCACCCGATGGTAAGCGTATTGCATGGTTGAGCATGGAAACACCTGGATACGAGAGTGATTTGAGCAGGTTATTTACGATTGATTTAGAAACTGGGCAAAGGAAATATGTTACAAAGGGATTCGACCAGAATGCTGACAATGTTGCATGGAGTAGCTGTGGAAGCAGCCTAATATTCATAAGTGGAATCAATGCAACACAGCAGATTTACAGGGTTAGTCTTGAATCGAGTGAGATAAAAAAGATTACCGATGGTTGGCATAACTACACGTGGTTTGCCCCTGCTAAGGGTACGCTTGTGGCGCAGAAAATGACCATGAGCATGGCGACTGAGTTTTTTACCATAAACTCTGAAACGGGTGAGGAAAAGCAGCTTACCCATATCAATAAGCACATTTACGATAACATTAAAATGGGAGAGGTTACCCAACGTTGGATTAAAACAACAGATGGTAAGCAGATGCTTGTTTGGGTAATATTGCCTCCTAATTTTGATGAGACAAAGCAATATCCAACATTACTATATTGCCAGGGTGGACCCCAGAGTACGGTTAGCCAGTTTTTTAGTTATCGTTGGAATATTCAGATGATGGTCGCTAATGGTTACGTGGTTGTTGCGCCAAATCGTCGGGGAGTTCCATCATTCGGACAGGAGTGGAATGCGCAAATATCTGGCGACTATAGCGGTCAGAATATTCAGGATTACCTTAGCGCCATTGATAATGTTAAGCAAGAATCCTGGGTTGATGAGACCAGGTTGGGCGCCGTTGGTGCAAGCTATGGTGGCTATTCCGTTTTCTATTTGGCGGGTATGCATCAGAATCGTTTTAAAGCATTTATCTCACACAACGGAATGTTTAATTTCGAGAGTTTTTATGCCTCAACCGAGGAGACTTTTTTCCCAAACCATGATTTTGGTGGTCCTTACTGGGATAAGGATAACAAGATTGCCCAGAGAACCTATGCAAACAGCCCACACAAGCTGGTGCAAAAATGGGACACTCCAATTATGGTTATTGTGGGCGAAAACGATTTTCGTATAGCCTATTCCGAAGGTTTACAAGCCTTTAATGCAGCACAATTGCTTGGTGTGCCAAGTCGTTTGCTCGTTTTTCCCGATGAAACGCACTTTGTTACAAAACCACAAAATGCGGTGGTGTGGCAGCGCGAGTTCTTTGGATGGTTAGATAAATGGTTAAAGTAATTCTTATAGAGATAAAAAGGAAGGGGTGCAAAACATTGTTTTACACCCCTTTGCTTTGTTTTTATTTCTTATTATTCCTTTGTTTCTTTTTCTTGTTTTTTTACAGCATTCATTGCAACCGTCTTAGCTTCATTGTAGCTGCTGCAAATATTATTTCTGCCAATTAAAGTATCAATTTTTGCTTTTTCCAATTCCTCTTTTACTCCAGGCTGAACCCCTGATAAAATCAACTTTACGTTTATCGAGTGAAGGTATTTTACTGTATCCTTAAAGTTGTGGAGACCTGTTGAATCGATAAACGGAACAAATCGCATTCGCAGAATAAGTACATCCGCTTTTTTGCCAAAGCCTTTTAGCGTTTCCCTGTATTTTTGTGCTGCTGCAAAAAAGAAGGGACCCTTAATTTCGTAAACTTCAATCCCTTTTGGAAGATCGGAGTAGTCTTCAAGTGCATCAATGTCAGAATCGGCAGCAATTACATTACTCGATACGGACATGCGCTGCATAAATAGTAGGGCAGCAAGTACCATACCTATCTGTATTGCAACGGTCAAATCAACTAGCACGGTAAGAAAAAATGTTGTAAGAAGCACCACGATATCGTATTTCGATCCTCGTAAAATGGAGTAAAACGAGCGCCACTCACTCATATTATAGGCTACAACAACC
>CALGIR010000013.1 GCA_937915475.1 uncultured Bacteroidales bacterium | reverse complement strand
TCTTGCCCAATAATCCGAACCTTTTCACCAGCCGTTATTGGTTTTGGGCTTTTCTTTTTTGTTTCGGGAGACACTTTCGCCTCACCCTTTTTGGCCTTACGCTCCTCGTTGCGCTTCTGGCGCAAACGGATTTGTTCCATCCTTTTTTCAATGGAGGAATCGGCATCAACCTCTTGCTCTGAAACTTCCCGTTTTTGCTCTTCAAGCGTTGCGCGTGCCTTTTTGGTTCTTACCCTATCCGCATCCGATTCTTTTATCTCACGTATGGTATTCTCAATAATTTTATTCGATTTAGACAGTATTGCATCTGCCTCATCCTTTGCTTTTTTTAGAATATCCTTCCGCTGATCCTTTATGGTTCCCAACTCTTCGGCAAGCTGTTTCTCGTACTCCTCCGTCTTTTTTGTTGATATTCTTATCTGATTACGCTTTCGCTCCCAGTATCGCTTATCCCTCGATATCTCCTTTAGGAGTTTTTCAAAGGTAATGTGATCGATTCCCGTTTTTGCTTCGGCAAGTTTAAGAACATCTTCAGGAATACCAATCTTACGGGCAATTTCAAAGGCAAAACTGCTCCCAGGCTTGCCTATCTCTAACCTAAATAACGGTTCAATTTTCCCCATATCAAAAAGCATTGCCCCATTTACTATCCCCTGAGTATTTGCCGCAAAATGCTTAAGATTTGTATAGTGCGTGGTAATAACCCCAAAAGTACCCAACTGGGTTAGCTGTTGAAGAATTGCCTCGGCAATTGCTCCTCCGGCCAAAGGCTCGGTTCCTGCACCAAACTCATCAATAAGCACTAGAGCATTCTCATGAGCATGCTTAACAAAGTACTTCATGTTTAGCAGATGCGAACTATAAGTACTTAAGTCGTTTTCGATGGATTGTTCATCGCCAATATCGATAAATAGTTTTGAGAAGATTCCCATCTCAGAGTTCTCAAGAACTGGAGGTAAAAAGCCGCACTGGAGCATATATTGTGACACTCCAAGCGTTTTTAAGCATACCGATTTTCCGCCTGCATTGGGCCCCGATATTAGCAAAATTCTGTTCTCTTGATTCAACTCAATATCAAGCGGAACAACTTGCTTGCCCTCTCTTTTAAGCGCCTGCACCAGCAACGGATGAACCGCCTGGCGTAGGTAAACCTTGGGCTCTGCCTGCAGAATGGGCATTGCACCTGCAACTGCAACCGCAAAAAGTCCTTTGGCTCTAATAAAATCAATGTCTCCAAGGAAATCGTAAGCCCTCAGTAAATCAGGTAAATATGGTCTTAAGCTATCGGCAAAATCAACAAGAATCCTCACAATTTCACGGCGCTCATCGTACTCCAACTCCCTTATCTCGTTGTTAAGTTCAACAACCTCTACAGGCTCAATAAAAACTGTTTTCCCCGTTGCAGACTCGTCGTGGACTATTCCCTTGAGTTTACGCTTGTTGGATGCGCTAATTGGGATAACAATACGACCCTCACGCACGGATGTTGTGGCATCATCATCAACCAATCCGTCGGATTGCGCAGCCTTGAGTATGGAACCTATTCGTTTTGAAACAGAGGTTTGCTTTGAGGTAATCTCGCCCCTAATACGGGCAAGCTCTGGCGATGCATTATCCTTTATTTTGCCAAAACGATTAAGTATCGTATCAATTCTTTCGGCTACAAATGGAAAATAATCTATGCCCTTTGCTAAATCTGCAAGGTATGGATACGTGGGTTTATCGCCTTTTTTCAAAAATCTTATAACAGCCCTAATGGCGTCCAGCGAACGACGAAGCGTAAATATCTCTATCTCATCAAGCCAAGTGCCCTTCAGTTTTATCCTCTCAAGAAAAGGAGTTGTATCGGCATAACCATCAATGGGAAATGAGTCCTCCATCTGGCAGATGGTTTTCATCTCGTTAGTTTGATGAATAAGCCTTGAGATAACCTTAAAATCGGAGCAAAAAGAAACTTCCTCGGCCTTACGTTTGCCCATTGGACAAAGGCAAAACGCTGCCACCTGATTTTGGATACTCTTAAAACCAATCTTCTCCTCGAAGGAATTGGGATAGATATTCTGCATGTAAAAAACCTGATTTATAATTACATCACAAAGATAAGAAGAATTTATGTCCTGCTACCATTATTTACGGTACCAAAGTAAACCCCTTGCATTAATTCGTCAATCCATTTGTCTAGCACTGATGTAGATAAATTACCAAGAGTACACATTAGCCTTAGCTCTACCTGGGGTTTCACCCCATCGTACGAGGGCTGCACATAAACCCTATCTAATAGAGTAAACCCTAGGTTTGAATAAAACTTGACACGCCTTTTACCCTGATAATCAGCAGGTGGTTCAACTTCAATAAGTACTGGTTTGATAATCGAACTAAGGAATTTTCGAACAACTTCCTTACCAACACCCTTGTCCCGAAAATGAGGTAAAATGGCAAAATGCTCAACATAAACAAACTCATTAAAGTGCCAAAAAGTAATTAAACCAGCCAATACATCATTATGATAAACATGATTGATATGGCAACTTGGGTTTGAAAGAAGCACAACCAATTGGCTATGTTCCCTACGCTCCTCTGGCGGAAAACTATTCTCGTAAAGATTCTTTAGGGCTAAAAGTTCACCTTCGGATTGTGAACGTTCAAGTCTGATTGGCATGCTAAAATGCGTGTACTTAAAACAAAAAGCACTCCCAGCCAATGAGTGGAAAAGGAGTGCGTTGAACTATTTAGTTAAATCGATTAAACTATTCCGGCAAACCCCATAAAGGCTAACGCCAAAATACCTGCAGTTACTAAGGCTATTGGCGCACCCTTCATTCCCTTGGGCAGGTCTACTAAATCAAGCGATTCGCGAATGCCAGCAAATATTACCAAAGCTAATGCAAATCCAATTGCATTGGATATGGCAAAAACCACACTCTCAAGAAGATTAAACTCCTTTTGTACCAAAAGTATGGCAACACCAAGTATGGCACAGTTGGTTGTAATTAATGGCAAGAAAACTCCTAAGGCCTGATAGAGTGATGGACTAACCTTTTTAAGGATAATCTCAACCATTTGGACTAATGCTGCAATTATGAGTATGTAGGCTACAGTTTGCATGTAGCCAATGTTTAAGGGAATTAGCACATAGTACATGATAAGGTAGGTAACAATAGCAGCAATTGTCATAACAAAAGTTACCGCACCTCCCATTCCCAATGCCGTTTCAACCTTATTTGAGACCCCTAAAAAAGGGCAAATCCCCAAGAATTGAGCCAACACAATATTGTTGACAAATACGGCTGAGATAATAATTAGTACATATTCCATGGCAATATCTATTTACTTTTTTTAGCTAATCTATTCATAACAGCCGTAAGGTAACCAAGCGCTATAAAGGCTCCCGGTGCAAGAACAAAAATAAGCATTGCGTATTTGTCGGGAAAAAGAACCATGCCAAAAACTTTTCCGCTACCCAAAATTTCTCTGGTTGCCCCCAAAAGGGTAAGCGCAAAAGCAAACCCAAGTCCCATGCCTAAACCATCAAAAAATGAAGCACCAACCGTATTCTTCGAGGCAAAAGCTTCGGCTCTGCCCAGTACAATGCAGTT
>CALGIR010000012.1 GCA_937915475.1 uncultured Bacteroidales bacterium | reverse complement strand
GACTGGAGTTCAGACGTGTGCTCTTCCGATCTGCCGCATAGAATAATCATATTCTCCTTAATGCTAAGCTCATTCGCCACATTTTGGGTGAGCCTATCGCCATCGGGCGAGGTGTAAATTATCTCATCGTACTTCCGTTCAGCCTTAAGCTTACTGATAATCCTAAAAATTGGCTCAATTTTCATCACCATTCCAGCATCGGGCCCAAAGGCGTAATCATCAACTGTCCGATGCTTGTCGGTTGTGTAATCTCGCAATTGGTGAATATGCAGTTCAACCAAACCCTTTTGCTGCGCACGCTTAATAATTGAGTGCCCCAAAGGGCTCTCTAAAATTTCGGGCAGTACCGTAATAACATCAATTCGCATTTTACATAAAAATATGTAGCAAAGTTATGAAATGTTAGGGAGTTGTTGGTTATCCACACCGTTTTTAAAGAGAATCATTGAACAATTTTCATTTTTGCTGATTTTGATTTTAGTTAGTATATTTTTCCTTACATTTAAGACCTATAATAAGCATAAAGTATGAAACACCTGTGATTACTCAAATCACAAACACGAATTAACAAAACATGGGTGTTCCGTCTGTATGTAAAGAACCTTAGAGTTAAAGTGTAACTTATTTGTAATTAATAATATAAAACTTTTGTACGGATGAAAAGAATATTGGTCGTTTCGCAGCGTAACTCGTGCCGTTCGCTAATGGCAGAGGGTTGGTTAAAATATTATGGTAAAGGAGCAGCCGAGATTTCAAGTGCAGGTATTGTGCCCACTGAACTCGATTTGTATGCCGCCAGTGCTATGTCCGATGCAATTATCGAAATCTCCGATTATAAATCAAAAGGAATTGCCCAAGTTATAGATAAGGAATTTGATTATGTGGTTATATTATCCAACGGTATTGAGCATGTGTTGCCCACATTTAAGGGCACACCGCGCGTTTACGAGTATCCTTTCCCAGATGTTAGTTCAGCTGAGCTTGAGGATGAAGAAAAAAAGCGTGCTTATGCTGATTTGCGCGACGAGCTTGAAAATTTTTGCTTCGATTTTATCCATCAAAAAATTAAACCATTAATGTAGACAAAATGATTCAGCAGATATTAATAAAGTTGCCCCAGTACGGTAGGGGAATCCATTTAATTACAGATAGGATAGTGGAAGAGTTGCCACCATTGCCCCAAGCGGGTATGCTTAATCTATTTATCCAGCATACCTCGGCGGGCTTAACCATTAACGAAAATGCCGACCCATCGGTAAGGGATGATTTGGATAAGTTTTTCAACCAAATTGCACCCGAGGGTGAGTTGTATTACACGCATACACAAGAGGGACCCGATGATATGCCTGCTCATATTAAAGCATCTCTTGTTGGCTTTTCAGTGCAAGTACCAATCACTAACGGAAGACTAAATCTTGGAACGTGGCAGGGGATTTACCTTTGCGAATTTAGAAACATGGGAGGTAACCGAAAAATACTGGACACATTAATAGGATAGGTTTCGAAATTTAGCTAAATAATGATATTTGGTTGCAATTATTTCATAAAAGTAGTATTTTTGCTTCCAATATTTTTGTTTATTGAGCAAATACGTGAAAAATTATAAATCAATATAAGGTGAATTAAAATTATGAGTATGAATAAATTACTTTTATTAGGTGTCGAGGCCATTGCACAGGGTGCCATAGATGCCGGAATATCGGGCGCCTATGCATACCCAGGAACTCCTTCCACAGAGATTATGGAGTATGTTCAAGCCTCAAAACAGGCTAAAGAACTTGGGATACACCGTGAATGGTCGGCCAACGAAAAAACAGCAATGGAGTCTGCACTGGGCATGTCATATGCAGGTAAACGCGCATTGGTGTCCTTTAAGCATGTTGGCTTAAACGTTGCTGCCGATGCCTTTATTAATGCAACAATTACCGGTGTTAATGGCGGATTGGTTGTGCTTAGCGCCGATGACCCCTCAATGCACTCTTCGCAAAATGAGCAGGACTCTAGGTTCTACGCAAAATTTGCAATGATTCCCGTTCTTGAGCCCTCAAATCAGCAGGAAGCATACGACATTATTTACGATGCTTTTGAACTGTCAGAAAGGCTTAATGTACCGGTAATGATAAGAATCACCACTCGTTTGGCGCACTCAAGGGCAGGTGTTGAGACAAAAACTACCAAGCCACAAAATCAGATGAAACTACCGTCTAACCCACGTCAGTTTGTTCTTCTGCCTGGTATTGCTAGAGTTAATTATAAGAAATTGCTTAACATCCAACCTCTAATGACTAGCATTGCCGAAGAGTCAGGTTACAATAAGCTGATTAAGGGCAAAAGCACAAAGTTGGGAGTCATAGCATCGGGTATTGCATATAACTACTTAATGGAGAACGTCAATAAGGATGACAATCCCTACCATATCCTTAAGTTATCCCATTATCCTCTTCCTCCAAAGCAAGTTAAAGAACTTTACGATGCTTGCGACGAGTTGTTGATTCTTGAAGACGGCTATCCAATTGTTGAGGAGATGGTTCGAGGTTTCCTTAATATGGGTAAACCCATTCATGGTAGGCTTGATGGTACGTTGCCTCGCGATGGAGAGTTAAATCCAGCCATTGTGGCAAAGGCATTGGGTATGGAAACCTACGAGGGTACGCCCATTCCTGAAGTAGTTCGTATGCGTCCACCTTCACTCTGCTTGGGTTGTGGGCACCGTGATGTTTATGCTGACCTTAACGAGGCCATTAAAGAATATGGTACGGGCAGAGTATTTGCCGATATTGGATGCTATACACTTGGGGCTCTTCCTCCGTTTAATGCTATTAACACTACTGTTGATATGGGTGCCTCAATTACCATGGCCATAGGTGCGGCTAACGCAGGGTTAGTTCCTGCCGTTGCCGTTATTGGTGATTCAACCTTTACGCATAGTGGAATGACAGGTTTACTTGATGCTGTAAATCAGAATGCGCCCATAACAGTTATCATATCCGACAATTCAACTGCCGGAATGACTGGAGGACAAACCTCATCCGCATTTGGACGAATAGTTGATATTTGCAAAGGCTTGGGTGTTGACCCAGACCATATTCACGTTACAATTCCTCTGAAAAAAAATCACGAAGAAAACGTGGCTATTTTTAAAAAAGAGCTTGCATACCAAGGTGTTTCTGTTATTATTCCACAGCGTGAGTGTATTCAAACTTTTGCCCGAAGGAAAAAGAACGAAAGAAAGGCTAAGTAAAAGCAATTGATTCATAAACTGAAAAATTAATCTATATGAAACATTCATGTTAACGACTTTAGCGCACAGGAGAATGACTACTCCATGGATGTTCCATATGTTCCTTTGAAAACAAATAAATAGACATATGAAACGAGCATGATAAGGCTTCTCACAAAGGAAGATGATTATCTCGGCGAGTTTCATGTATCAATTGAAAAATAAACTATAAACAGATGAAAACAGATATAATACTTGCTGGTGTAGGGGGACAAGGGATACTAACAATTGCTGCAGGCATAGGACTTGCCGCTGTAAGTAGTAAACTTTACCTTAAACAAGCAGAGGTTCATGGAATGAGCCAAAGGGGTGGCGATGTGCAATCGCACCTAAGAATTTCCGATAAACCCATAGCATCCGACCTTATACCGCAGGGTAAAGCTCACCTTATTCTTTCGGTTGAGCCCATGGAATCGCTTAGGTATTTGCCATTTTTAAGCAAGGATGGATGGCTTGTAACCAATACTACTCCTTTTAATAATATCCCAGATTACCCTGAAACTGAGGATATAATGAAAGAGATAAAAAAGATTCCAAATCATATCGCTCTTGACGCAGACTCAATTGCCAAAGAAGCAGGTTCATCGCGGGCTTTGAATATTGTGATGCTAGGCGCAGCGTCTCCTTTTATCGATATCGAATTTAGTAAGCTTGAGGATGGAGTTCGTCAACTCTTCGGAAGTAAGGGTGATGATATTGTTGAGGTTAATCTAAAAGCGCTAAGAGCAGGTAGAGAATTTACAGAAAAGAACAGATAATTTTACTCAGCATTATGATTAAGCGGAGGTTTTCCTCCGCTTTTTTTACATTAAAATAACCGCATAGCCATAGTTGCTAGTTTAGTCAATGAATAGATTACTCGATATAAGGTCATATTTTCAAAGGGTAGGTTTTGCCTTTAGAGCGCTCCAGAACAAAAATTTTAAAATTTTTTTTCTGGGACAACTCGTTTCGTTAATGGGTGTGTGGATTCAGAATATTGCGCTTGGGTAGTTGGTGTATCGATTAACCGATTCGGCTGTTTGGTTGGGAGTTATTGGATTTGCATGACAAATTCCTGCGCTATTCCTAACCCCTTTTGCTGGTGTTTTTGCCGATAGGCTAAATAGGCGTAAGGTGCTTATTGTTACCCAGATTATTCCAATGGCCATGGCATTTACCATGGCTGCATTAATACTCACTAATTCGGTGCTAGTATGGCATATTGCAGCAGTAGCCGTAATTAATGGAATTGTATTGGCTTTTGATAATCCGTTTAGGCACTCGTTTCTTCTGGAGATGATAGGGAACAAAGAACTCTTGCAAAATGCCATTGCGCTCAACTCAACGCTCTTTAACTCTCCTCACAATCCCTTCTTTTCAAAGAATCCATTGCTATTTTAAGGATTAAACT
>CALGIR010000011.1 GCA_937915475.1 uncultured Bacteroidales bacterium | reverse complement strand
GGTGAGATAATTTTGGACATTAGCGGGATTGCTGCAAACTACATATACGGTAACGTATTGTTTTGCATTGCGAATAATTTCACGAAGATTTGAGTTATAGGCGGCCCAGGTTACAATTACTCCCTGCATCTCTTCCCATTCGCCGGGGGTTCGTGGGGTTTCGGCGGGTGGTGTTGTACCTCTATCGGTTGGATAATTTCTTAGGTACTCATCCCAGATAAGTTCTTCGGCTTGGGTCATATGCCGTGGAAGCGGATCCTGACTGAAAAGGTTTGTGCTTAGCACAAGTGTAATAGCTAAAAGGCAAAAACGTTGCATTGTGGGTTTTATTAAGTTATTAGTTTGCTATTGTAAAGTAGGTGATTTTGACTGTTTTAATTGGGGAAAGTTTAAAATCCAAAAAGCCATTTAACGGCATGGGGGAACTCACGAGCCCAGAACCATTCACTATGCCTCCCATCCTCACAAATTTTAAGCATAAGCTCATTATCGTCGGAGAATCCGGTTTCTTTTAACATCTTTTTGGCTTTTTTTATGTTTGGGACCATTTTATTATCCTCCTGCTCTCCCGCTAAAAGGTAAATTTTTTGGTAGTTTCTCTTTTTGTGCTTTTCAATTTGTTTAAATATTTCATCGCTCCACCAAAGTGAGGGAGAAAAAACACCAACCTTACTGAATACAGCAGGATATTCTAGTGCAGTGTATAGCGCCATGAGGCCACCAAGTGAGCTGCCAATTATCATGGTATTATCGGCATCGGGGAGGGTTCTGTAATGTTTGTCGATATAGGGTTTTAGGCTTTTTACAATGAACTTAGCCATCTTTGATCCATCACCTCCAATTTTCTCTTGGTTTGGCCATGGTGTGTACTCGTTAATACGTTCATCCTCGCCATGGTAAATGGCCACTACAATGGCTCCAAATGCACGGGTATAATGGAGGCTGTCAAGTGTTTCATCAATTCGCCACTCATTGGAAAAGGCGGTTGATTTATCGAAGGCATTTTGCCCATCGAACATATAGATTACCGGAAACCCTTGGCTCGATGCGTAGTTGGGAGGAAAGTAAACCCTAACGGTCCGTCGTCGGTTTAGCTGCGGAATTTCAATACTTGTGGGGGTGAAGAACACATTTGAGGATGCTGTTGAGACTAATTGTTTAGACAGTAGTCTGTCTCTCCAATGATGAATGTTGAGTACTATGGTTTTGCCAAGCGAATCAACATAGATCCTGTTGGGAATATCCTCACCGGTTGAATCTACCTCAACTGTGGTCCAGTTGCCACGGCAAATTTTATACTCAAGGGTATCGGGTACTGAGTATAGCGTAAGTGAGAGCCTGCCCATATTGTCGTACTCAAACTGTTGGTCTGGATCGTTTGGTATCCAGTTATTATTGGTACCCGCCATAAAAAATGATGAACCTTTTGGTGTGTCCTCGGGCAACGATTTAATGATAAAAGTTACCTGAGCACTGGCAAATATGCTTAGAGTAAGTAGTATAAAGGTTAGCGCTAAGTTTCTCATGCTATAATTTTGTGTAAAGATATTAAATTTTGACAAAAAGAATTTCCAGTTAAGGGATGGCTTTTTAGTAATAATCTGATTTCTTCTATCGAACCTGGGTTAATAACAAGTTTACTCGGTCCACATTAAGGAGTCTTTCCAAATTTGAAATAGAGTATGGATTGATGGTGCTTGTTCATAATCTAAGGAAATTAGCAGCCTAGTCTATTCTCTTTTTAATTCGGCAGATTTTGATGAGTTTTTAGAGAACTATTTTAGTCCTATAATTGCATTAAACTTATTTATAAAAAATCTAGTGTTTCAGTATAGAACTGGAGAAAAGATGCATTGCTAATATAAAAAAAGGGCTGTCTTTTAAGATAGCCCTTTTTAATATTTAATACATAGGTTCCCCTACTTGTCGGTAAGCTCTGTTAATTTAACTTTACTTACCTCCCAAGTAGCACTTTTGGTGGTAGAACTGGTGTACCTTAATCCAATGTGTATCTTCTGTCCATCGTATTGTGAAATATCAATATATCCGCTTTCAGAGAAATTCCAACTGTTCCCAGTAGGTCGACTAAATCCAGAGAATTCAGTCCAATCACCAGATTCCGATGGTAAGCTTACCCCATCGAAGTTGGACGAGACCAGAACTTTCATGTCGTCGTAGCTAGTAATAAAATTAATTGCCTCACGAATTGTTAGGTTAACATTTACTCTAGAGGTAAGGTCTACTTCTGGGGATACAAGCCAATCCTCATTCGCATAGTTTGAGCCACCTTCAAGACCAGAGATAACAGCGCATCCATTGTCGAATGTACCCCATCTCCAAATCTGTGAACCCAATACATTATGTGCTGTAAAACTTCCTAGCGTTGAGGTAAAATTCTCTTCGAAAAAAGGGTCTGTTTGAGTGCCAGGATTAATGCCATTACCATCAAGCCAATACCCATCGGTATCCTTCATTCCTGGTGAGCTAAAATATGCTAGTAGATTACCTCTTAGTTTGATTTGCTTACCAAGATTCACGGCTTTATCCTTAAGGTTTACTGCAGTTCTAATGTCGCCATAGGGAAGTTGCACAATTAAGCAATTCGAAATGTTCGTCTCGCTAGGACTATCAGCCAGTAAAACATTTGAGTTGGTGCTAAATGGCGATGAAAAGGACGGAGCAAATGGGTCAGTGCTAGTTTCCATAACTCCAACAAGGTAACCCTCAACCCACTTTTCGTTGCCCGTATTATTCTGTATCGCATATAGTACAGGGTAAGGATCGTCAAAGGAACCATCATGCTGAGTGGTAGTAAATCTGGGCCCGTCAAATTGCACCTCCTCCTTTTTTCTAATTACTAGTTGTACTACATCATCGTATCTACCTGCAATAGCAACAATTGAACCTCTTCCGTTCGGTACATTCTCGCTTGCAAACTTTGCGTAACCACTTGTCCTTAGCATTACAGAATTCCCGTTCTCATCCTGAATGGTGAGTTCACCATATTCAAGGTTGGGAGCATCGGCAAAGGTTTTAGAGGTGTCAGACTCAACAAACTGTACGTTCTCTAATTTTACTAATCTCGACTCATAGTCCAAAGTTCTAATATCGGAGATTGTAACCACTTCTGGTTCGGTGTTAACTCCTACGTTTCTCTTAACTATGTTGTCATCAACAGATACTGAGTCAATCTGAAAAACTTTACGGTAGTACTTTAGTGTTGTACCCTTAAGGTTAATATAAATAGAGTCGCCCTTATACAATCCGCCCGGTGATGTAAGCCTAACAAGTATTCCTTCTTTTTCATCCTGGGCATATGCTTCGTTAAATAGATTTCCAGATTTGTCGTCCATGGTTACTACAACGACAACTGAGGTATCACCGGTAAATTTATGGGTATTGCCAGGAAGACAAAAATCCCTAAGCTGCTGTATGTTCATTACATGACCAAGCGGGATTTCGGAGATTGAGGGTGTCTCAAACTCATCCTTAATACAACCTCCAAAAGAAAGTAGTATTCCAGTAACTAACAGTACACCAATTATTATCTTATCTATTTTCATAGTTATTATTTTTTAAATTAAAATCGTTCTTCGTTGAGTTCTACCTCGCTAAGCTGCCTAATAACCAGCTGGCGGGTTTCATGAAATTGGGTAACAATAGCAGTAATTGATCCGCTACCTTGGGCTACCTGAACTCCAGCGAAACTAGCAAAACCACTTGTTCTAACAATTATGGTATTCCCCTTATTATCCTGAAGAGTTCTGCTTTTATCAGCTTGATTTGCAGCGTCTGCATAGGTCTCACCAAGTTCACCACTCAAGAACTGAACGTTCTCAATTTTTATTAATTTTGATTGATATTCGGTAGGGAAGTTGTCGGCTTCAAGGTCTGGAATTGTAACAAGTATTGGCTCTTTGTTTAGTCCTGAGGCTTGCAGAACCAGGTTAGCTATATCAAGTTTATCTACCTGAAACTGTTTGTTATAGTAATTAAGGGTGCTACCCTTTAAATTTACTCTTATCGAGTCACCCTCAAGTAGTCTGCTTGAGGCTGTAAGCCTTAGTTCAACAGCCTGTTTGCTATCCTGTATATAAAGTTTTTTATATATATTTCCCGATGATTCATCCATTGTTACAACCCCAAATACAATGCTATCGCCTGTAAATTTGTGTTGAGAACCATCAGGGCACATATCCCTTAAGTCTTTAATGGTAAACACTGCGTTCTTGTCAAGCGTTTTTATGGGCGGAGTATCAAATTCCATATCGTCGCATCCAAAGCTTAGCACAGCAATAATAGCTGACAAAAGGAGGATTCTATATTTATTGTTCTTTTTCATGATCTTATCAAATTTACTGTTTAAAAGCTAAAACTAAGATTTAGGAAGTAGTTGGCTCCGTACATATACGCATATTTGGGCGGGAAACGCTCAATATCGCGGTTATCGTAACGTAGCTGCTCAAAGGCAATTACGGTTAGCTCCTTATTGTTTAAAGCATTGCTAACGCTTAGGTTTGCTCGTATAAAGTATTTACGGGCAATTCTCCACGACTTTCCAACAAAAACATCGAGGGTATAACCATCGTTCATTTTTTGTTGATCCAGCATCTGATCCCATTGCGGATCCGATTCAACCAAACCATCGAGAGCCTCCTCGGTTCTGCGATCGGGGTTAGCATCAATATACGTTTTGCCAAAATAGTTAAAGTTTGCTCCAATAAACCAGTACTTAGGCGCATTATAACGAGCACCTATTGAACCAGCCATTTGGGGAAATCCGCCAATTAAAAAGTTTTCAAAGTAAACGGTTCTATTCTCGGCAAGCATCTCAAAATCATTATCGCGGGCAATGGTTAATTGGGTTATCGGCGATGGGCAGAATA
>CALGIR010000010.1 GCA_937915475.1 uncultured Bacteroidales bacterium | reverse complement strand
CCTCTGTTTTGTATGCTGCTATGGCATATTTGCCATCCTTTTGGATGTACTGTGGTTTCCCGTTCTTTCGGTCAACAACGGGTGCATCAAAGGTATGTCCCACAACCAGTGGGCGGTCGCCATATTGTTCTCGGTTAAGGTAGTATAGCAGTGAGAACATGTTGTTTGGACTGTTCTGGTCCATGGGCGGTTTAGCCGATGAGCGGATAACGATAACCGCAAATGAGCTATATCCGATTATGATTACTGCAAAGCTAACCAGGATGGTGTTGAGTACGGGCTTGGCTTTTTTGTGCGAGTATATAATTCCCCAAACAATTGCTGCAATAATAGCTATAAGATAGAAGAGCACCCCCGATTTATAGGGTAATCCAAAACCGTTAACGAATAGCAGCTCAAATTTTGAGGCAAGCACAATAAATCCCTGTACTACCCCATACATCATAATTAGTAAAAGTAAAACGCTAACAGCAAGTGCCTTAACAATACCCCATGGCGTAACGGTGTACTTTTTAAAGTAGTAAACCATTACTATGGCAGGAATGGCAAGTAGGTTTAGCAGGTGTACCCCAATTGAAAGCCCCATGAGGTAGGAAATAAATACAAGCCAGCGGTTTGCATGGGGTTCGTGGGCAACGTTCTCCCATTTAAGTATTGCCCAAAAAACTAAAGCAGTAAATAACGATGATGTTGCATAAACTTCAGCCTCAACAGCCGAAAACCAAAAGGAATCGGAAAAGGTATAGGCAAGTGCTCCCACCAATCCTGCTCCAATTATGAGTATTGCTTGTGTATGGGTAATGGTATCGTTCTTAATATCTACCATTTTGCGAGCAAGGTGTGTGATGCTCCAGAATAGGAATAGTATGGTGAATGCACTAGCAAGTGCTGAGAGGGCATTAGCAAAAATGGGAATTAGCTCTTTGCTTGGGGCTAGCATGGTAAAAAGGCGCATAAGCAGCATAAAGAATGGTGCTCCGGGAGGATGCCCAACCTCCAATTTATAGCCACTGGCTATAAACTCGCCGCAATCCCAAAAACTTGCAGTTGGTTGAATGGTCATAAGGTAAACAATGGCCGCAACGAGAAAGGCTAACCATCCGAAAATGATATTTAATTTTGAAAGCTGTTTCTGGTTTAGCTGCTGCATGGGTATGCGTTTTTTTAATTTAAGATGGCAAATGTAGCAATTTTATAACTACATCTATATCAATTACAACTAAGTAACGGATGGTTATGCTTGATATTATGGTTTTAGCATTTGAAGCTTAATGCCAATGTATCTGTAAGTATTGTATATACGAAGTGTTCTCATAAATTCAATTATCTTACGCTTTCGGCATGGGTTGATGGGAATATTCAAAGCCTCTGGTTCGAGCAGTTCGATGGTTCGGTTATAGAGAACATTGCTGTGAGAGTCGCGCAGTTTACGGTCTGTACTTAAGAGTATGGTAAGCAAGAGCCTTGAGTTGAATGGCGAAATTAATTTTTGCCCCATTGCACAACCCTCCGTTTTTGCCTTTGCCGCCCAATTACCCATTCTCTCTTCCCAGTAAAACATATCAAGTAGGTTGTAACCATTGGTTTTGAATAAGTTCTCGTTGGTATCAATCCAATCTTGGTACTCGTTTATTACGGCTTTAGCGTTTTTATATCCATTTAAAAAAGCCAGATTTCGGGCCGAAGGTTTTTTTAGATACCCAAAGTAGTTCCTAGCAATCTCGCTAATATTTCCATTGATATAGGTGTAATCTTGGTAAAGCACACTGGGGATATTTAAGAACCTTGGAAAATCAATACTGGCTTCATAACCCTCAGGGTAAACAGCTTGCTCTTTAGGGATGTTGGGGATAATGGTAAACTCTTTACCAAACATTTTTGTTAGCTGGCTAGGAATGGTAATATCGTGGTGTGTATTGCTCATATACACATGTTTTTGTACAAAGTAAATGCATGGCAATTCTAGGCTTGCAAGAAATAGTACCCTGCTATCGTACCCTGCGGTTACGGCTAGCGCTATCCTCTCCCTATGGGCTATGGCTTTTAAAAAACCTTTTAGCATTAAGCTTGCCCTGCCAGCAGCTTCGTTTAGCGACAGATGGTTGAGCGGTTCAAAGGGGTAGTTACGAACTACCCTTTTGTTTTTTATATCGAGATGATGATTTGGTAGCAAATGCTTAATGTTCTGTACGTGGGTTTTATTGCCGTAGAACACTTTTTTGCTCAAAAAACTCTTAGATTTAAAGAAGTAATTTGCGGCTTTGTTGGTGAGAGGGGAGTGCTTGTCAACAAGTTCAATTATTTTTGGTTGCGAGCCAAAGGCTGTAAAACTATTGTTGTAGTATACTTCATGCTGTGCGCATGCATCGTTAACAATATGTAGAGCATCACTTGAAAGGTAGAATAGTAAAAACCGACCTGTATAACCAGCTAACTCTTCAAGAACTTTATCAAAGGTGGGGTTTTTGACCAGCGAGTTAAGGATTTGCTGGTTGGTTTGGAATGGGTTAACCCACTCGTAAACATCGCCAATAAGATGAAGCTCAAAATTGTTACCCTTGGCAAAGGTGATATTTAATTTGGGGTGCGATAAAAGTGTGTAGTCATCTATCTCCACCTTGTTCCAGTCGGTTAGGTGGGATTCGGGTTTTTGCTTTGTGAAAAGAAATTGTCCTTGAAATAAACTCATGGTAATCAATTGGCATTAATGTATTTAAAACTCAGTTCCTTGCACTTTGGGGTAATCGAGTGAATAGTGCAAACCGCGGCTTTCGCGCATTTTTTGGGCGTTTTTGATAATTAGGTAGCCAACGTTTATCATGTTTCTAAGTTCACAAAGATTTTGGGTTAGTATTGATTTTTTGTAGAGTTCCTCTGTTTCGCGATACAGAGTCTCAAGGCGGATAAGGGCTCTTTCGAGCCTTAGGTTCGAACGAACAATGCCAACGTAGTTGCTCATAATCTGCTGCATCTCCTTGTAGCTTTGCGTAACAAGTACCATCTCTTCGGGATGCGTTGTTCCCTCGTAATCCCAGTCGGGTATTGCATGGTTAATCTCAATTCTATCAATAGACTTATGGGCATTTTGGAATGCTTTTTCGGCATAAACAAGGGCCTCAATAAGCGAGTTTGATGCTAATCGGTTAGCACCATGCAAACCAGTTGATGAGCATTCGCCTATTGCGTAAAGATTTTTTATTGAACTTTCGCCGTTCATATCAACTTTTATTCCACCACAAAGGTAATGTGCAGCGGGAACAACAGGAATCATATCCTTTGTTATATCAATGCCAATGCTGAGGCATTTTTGGTAAATGTTTGGAAAGTGATTTTTTATTTCGGTAGCGTCCTTAAAAGTTACATCGAGGTAAACAAAATCGTCGCCCCTAGTCTTCATCTCGTTGTCAATGGCACGGGCAACAATATCGCGTGGAGCCAGTGAGCCTCTCTCGTCGTACTTATGCATAAACTCTTTGCCATCGGTTGTTTTAAGGATGGCACCAAACCCTCGCATTGCTTCGGTAATTAGGAACGACGGCCGTTCGCCAGGATAGAAGAGCGATGAGGGGTGAAACTGGATAAATTCCATATTCTCAATCTCGCCTTTAGCACGGTAAACCATTGCAATACCATCGCCTGTGGCCACTAGCGGATTGGTTGTGGTGTGGTAAATGTTACCTATTCCCCCCGTGGCCATTATGGTTGTTTTCGATATAAATTTTTCTACCTTCTGTGTTTTAAGGTTGAGAACAAATGCCCCATAGCAAGCTATATCTGGATTCTTGCGTTTTATCTTCATGCCCAAATGGTGCTGGGTGATAATCTCAACAGCAAAGTAGTTTTCGAAAATTTCAATGTTTTTATGATTTTTTACCCTACTGGTTAAGGCTCGCTGTATCTCATGCCCTGTATTGTCTTTGTGGTGCAAAATCCGATGCTCTGAGTGCCCTCCCTCTTTGGCCAAATCGTATTGCCCCGATGTATTTCTGTCAAACAGAACGCCCCACTGTATCAATTGCTTTATTTGGGTTGGTGCTTCCTCAACAACCATTCTAACAACTTGCTTGTTGCATAGCCCATCGCCGCAGATTAGGGTATCGTTTATATGCTTTTCAACGCTATCGGGGTCGTAGGTTACTGCGGCTATTCCTCCCTGGGCGTAAACGGTGTTTGTCTCTTCCAGATTTGCCTTGCTTATAATAGTAACTGAGCCATGTTCCGCGGCTTTAAGTGCAAAACTTAAACCTGCAATGCCTGAGCCAATTACCAAAAAATCGCATGAGTGAGTAGCCATAGAATGCATTTTTACAAAGATAAATCATTGTGATGTGGAATACAAGGGCATCAACGCCGCTATCTTCAATAAAGGTAAACGAAGCAACGTGGATTGAGTGGCTAATAACCTCCTCATCGCTAGTTGAAGCATCAGTAATTTGTGAGCAGTCAAGACCACTCCATTGCAAAAACAAAAGTTGTTACTCAATGCTAATTTGATTTGCATTGAGAGGTTTAGTCGGTTCGGTAAACTGGTTATCGACCTTTGTTTTTTAAGGCAGTCGATATTTAAGGTTTTGGCTGGCAGCCTAATAGTATGAAGCGGCTATAAGTGCGGATAATATTATGGCAATAATATTTTTCATCTCTGTAATATATTTAGGTTAGCTAATATTTTTATAAGTTGATATTTCTTCTTTAATGTCGTTTAGTTAAGCAAATTTTAGCCTACTGTTCAATTATAACTGTCCCCTTCGACTTCGCTCAGGGTGACGACGGTCAGGCTGAGCGAAGTCGAAGCCGACAGCTTAACTAAAGGCATTGATTTCTTCTTGCTAAAAAGTTAAGTTTAAATTTAGTACGTAAGCATCTTGTTGCCGACCAAACGACATGGTGACTTTCTCTTTATTATATGGTTTGGCAAAAATATAAGCGCTAGCCACCCCAACTGCCGCTCCCCCAAAAATATCCCAGTAGTCGTGCTTGTTGCCATAAACTCGGGTATAGCCTGTGTAGGCTGCTAGTGCGT
>CALGIR010000009.1 GCA_937915475.1 uncultured Bacteroidales bacterium | reverse complement strand
TTCAGCGGTTTTAATGTCGTGCCATGCCTACACTGCCGGATACGACATTAAAACCGCTGAAGGATATCGCAAAACCTGGGAGGAATTTGAGGCAATAGTGGGATTTAAATACCTAAAGGGTATGCACCTTAACGATAGCAAAAAAGAGTTGGGTAGCCGGGTTGATAGGCATCATAGCATTGGTGAAGGGTTTATTGGTATTGAGGCTTTTGAGCGGATTATGAACGATAGCCGTTTTGATGAAATTCCGCTAATTCTCGAAACCCCCGATCCGGTTATATGGCCGCAAGAAATTAGGATGCTTTATGCAATGCAAAAGTAGGCAAAAGGAAAGCGGTCTATATAGAATCGCTTTTCTTTACCTATTAACTTTTCCTATCCTCTAACAGCAATAGCAATTATCTTTTCAATATTGCCCTCATTATCAAGTACGGGTGAGTAGGTTTCGTTAAGGGTAAGCCTTGCCCCACCAACAGTACCCTTAAAAACCCTTTGGCGAATTATACCCTTGCGCAAATCGTCCCAGAATTGCTGATAGCTGGCGTCATCTTCAGATTTTGCTCTAAAGAGTTCCTCGTGATGCTTGCCCGTAATATCTTCAGCCAATTTGCCAAGCACTGCTTTAAGGGGATCGTTAATTCTGATAATGATTCCATCCACTGAGTACTCCACAAGGAATGTGGTTGAGTCGATAGCCTTAACTATGGCTTGGTACTCGCCCTCGTGCGAGGTTGTCTGGCTCTTGAGTTTCTCTGCCTCATCGGCAAGTTTTTGAGCTTTTAGTTCAGCCTTCTTTAGTTCGGTAATGATTTTGCTAATACCCCATGTACCAACAACTTCGCCTTTTGTGTTGATTAGAGGCATTTTAGTAGCCGATACCCATTGCTCTTTGCCATCATCGAATTTTTCGTGAACAACATTATCTACAACAGATGTTTTTGTTCTCATAATCTCCTGCTCTTCGGCGAAAAATTTCTCGGCATTTTCTTTTGCGTGGAAATCAAAGTCAGATTTTCCAATTAACTCCTCGGGAGAGTCTGCATTGAATAGCTCAACCATCGATTTGCTAATGCGGATAAAATTGCTTCTTTCATCCTTAAAGTAGATATAGTCGGGGATATTCTCCATTAGCGCATTCAGTAGGGTAATCTCTTGATGCAGCTGATCTTGTATTTGTTCCTGCTCATGTTGCTTTCGCTCCATTTCTTCCTGTGTCGCCTGTAGTTCCTCCATATTTTGGCGCACCTCTTCTTCCTGAGCAAGCATCTCCTCTGCCTGCTGTTGCGATTTGGCTAATAGTTCAGTGGTACGTATATTTATCTTTGTGCTCGAAAGCGTAGCAGAAATGCTCTCAGCAAGTTTTTCAATAAACTCAACCTCAAACTTTTCATAAACCCTAAACGATGCAATTTCAATTACGCCCAAAATCTCGTCGTTGTTTTTTAGGGGAACAAGCATTAGGCAACGCGGACGATCCTTGCCCAAACCGCTACTTATGTTGATGTATGTTTCGGGTACATCTGTCATAAAAATTGTTTTGCCCTCCTTAAAGCAACGACCAACTAAACCCTCTCCAATTTCAATGGTTTTCTCAAGATGTTTTCTGCGGTCGAATGCATAACAGGCTGTCATTTCAAGGAACGGGTGATTTCTATCGTTGTCGTTAATTACAAATATACCGCCTTGATTCGATTTTGTGTAATCAACAAGATTTTTGATTGTATTGAATGATAGTTCGTTAAGGTTGTCGTTGTTTTGGCGAAGAATATCGCCAAATGTGGCCATTCCTTTAGTGCCCCAGTTTAGTCTTTCCTCTTCGGCCTTACGTTCAACCTCAAATTCTTTTGCTTTTTTAAGATTCTTTTGCATCGCAATAAGTGATATGCCAAGCTGATCCTTGTCGCCCAAAAGTTTGTATTCCGCATCAAGGTTTCCTTTCCCAATTTCAGTGGCAAACTTTTCGGTTAGGTTTAGCCCCTCAATCAACTTGTTAACAGAACCAGCCATTTCCTCAATTTCATCACCGCTAGCTATTGAAAGTTTTTTGCTTTGGTCGATATTCCCTTGAGCCATTTCATTAAGCACGCTAGTGGTCTGGAGAATTGGTTTAGTGATTGATTTTGCAACATAGAAAAGTACTATTGAAAGTATAGTTATACCAAGCAATGCAACAAGAATTCCGCTTAAAAGAGACTTTCGTGCATCAACGGTAATTTCGCTGTAGGGTATTGATATTCCAACAGCCCATTGTGCTGGCGAATTCCCGATTTTAATGGGGGCAATTATACTAAGGTAGCGTTTGCCGTCCTCGTGCCAATCGAAATTATAAGAACTACCGCGCCCAACTTTTTGTACAATACCGTGCCGCATTTCAATCTCGGGGTAAACCTCTTGAAATGATTTGCCCGTGTTAAGTCTATTTGAATGAACAACGAGTGTGCTGTTGTTGGAAAGAAGGAATGCTTGTGTATTTGGATATGGGTTAATCTGCTCAATGGTTTCCTGAAATTTTTCAAGCATAATATCAACACCTGCAAGGCCAACAAAATTGCCTCCATTCCGAATGGGGACGCAAATGCTGGTAAGCAAAACCTCATTCACCTTATCGAAACTGTCAAAATACGGATCGAGAACAACCTCTTGATTTAGGCTTTTTGCTTTGTAGTAGCCGCTCGTAACCACATCCCCCGTAATATCTTTAGGCTCAATTAAAATCTTGCTAAAGCCGTGTTCCATAAAAGCTACCACTGATCTTCGACCATAACTCTTTGAATAGTTAGGCCGTGTAGCAAAGTGCTCAAGATTGTACCAAACCGATACATAGCGGGGATTTT
>CALGIR010000008.1 GCA_937915475.1 uncultured Bacteroidales bacterium | reverse complement strand
ATCACCTGTTCAGTTTAAACCGGAATGGGGTGTACAGTTTGAGCCGGAATATCCATTAATGGAATACAAGGTGCTATTGCACTAAATGCCCTTAATCCAACTTACTTCCCATTGATACAATTTGCATTAAACCTTTGTTTACGACGCTAAACTGCTCTTTCCCAAATCAAGTACTATGCTAACATTTTAGTGCCAATGTAGCCTACTCAATAGCCTGGTATCGATATTATTATAAACTTTAGGTAAAACTTCCTTCGGTAATTGCTGCTTAAATACTTTTTTAACCCACTTTACTGTCTTACTACGAAAAATCACGGGCTTATCTACGGCAAATTTACGAACATCAATCACTTTAACAGGTGATCTCTCGACGTTACTTGGAGTACACATCTGTAAACAGAAAGTTGTTACATTTGTGGCTAGGTTGAGGTTACTTTTGTAACTTTTTTTATGTACATTTGTAAAAAGCATCTATTATGGAGGATAAAATTCAAGAAATATTAACTAAAGAAGGAATTCAGCCTGCAAAATTTGCTGAAATCATAGGTGTTCAGCGTAGTTCAATCTCGCATCTTCTTTCTGGCAGGAATAAGCCATCTTTTGATATGATACAGGGCATCCTGAAAAGTTTCCCGAAGATAAGCGCTGATTGGCTTCTGTTAGATAAAGGCGAAATGTACCGACAACCTGTTCAGAGATCTCTCTTTGCTGATAGTGAGAAGCAGGGAATTGATGACAATACCTTGTCTTTGCCCAAAGAAAGTTCTTCTTCCGTCCAGCCCGATGAAGTTCAGCAAAAAACTAAAGCCCCTGAGAATCGCTTAAACGAAAGCGATATTGAGCGCGTGGTCGTATTCTTCAAAAATAGGACGTTTACAGCATACAGTCCCAGCGGAGAAATTTTATAGTTTCATTTGCTCTCTACGCATCAATAGTGTAATTTTGCAAAAAAATTATGTACAAAGGTTTTATTCGCCCTTTACTCTTCCTCCTCAAACCCGAGGCAGTTCATAGCTTAGTTGTAAAAGGGGTGAAATTTTTCTTTTTAATCCCTTTTGTAAAGCCCTTAGTAGAAAGGACATTTGGATGCAATCAAAGCCCAAAACTAAAGAGGAATGTACTTGGACTCGAGTTCGACAATCCCATTGGCTTAGCTGCTGGTTTCGATAAAAATGCTGATCTATATCCCTATTTCGATGCATTCGGTTTCTCTTTTATTGAGGTGGGAACTGTTACACCTAGAGCCCAGCCAGGTAATCCAAAGCCAAGGTCGTTTAGACTTAAAAAGGATAAGGCAATAATAAACCGAATGGGATTTAACAACAAGGGTTTAGAAAATGCTTTAAAAAATCTGAAAAGAAGAAGGAAATCAAGAATAATTATTGGAGGAAATATTGGTAAAAATACACTTACACCCAATGATAAAGCCCATGAGGATTACCTTTGCTGCTTTAAAGGACTTTATGACCATGTAGACTATTTTGTGGTAAATGTAAGTTGCCCTAACATTAAAGATTTAAAGCAGCTTCAAGATTCAGATAACCTAAGGGGCATTCTTTCAGAAGTTACTCTTTATCGTTCTTCGCAAAAGCAATATAAACCAATTTTACTAAAGGTTTCACCTGATTTAACGACAGAGCAACTTGACTCAAATATAGAAACAGCCCAACAATATGGTCTCGATGGCTTTGTGGCAACAAACACAACCACATCACGAGAAAATCTTTCAACAAAAAAGCAGATTGTTGACTCGATTGGAAATGGTGGGCTAAGCGGAGAACCTTTAAAGAAGAAATCAACTGAGGTTATTCGTTATATCCACAGCAAAACAAAGGGTTCTATGCCAATTATTGGTGTTGGGGGGATTAGTAGCGTAGAGGACGCCCTTGAAAAACTTGATGCAGGAGCATCGCTGATACAGCTATATACGGGCTTTATTTACGAAGGACCCGGAATAGTGAAGAAAATATGCAAAGCAATTCATAAATAGGACTCTATAGTAAAGTGAAAATGGACACAATTGTTGACTGCAGAGGCATGCTTTGCCCACTGCCATTGATTGAAACCAAAAAGGCCATAAAATCGGCAAAAAAGGGGGATACAATTAAAATCATTATTGATAACGATACATCACTCAGCAATCTTAAAAAGTATTTATCTGATAATGGAATTGATGCTAAATATAGTATCAAGGAAGGAAGTCATATATTAGTATTTACCGTTGTAGGTACACAACAATCTATGAGCAAACCTGAAGACCACTGTACTTACGAACCCAAACCTATTCGTAATAATAAGCCTACTAAAGATTACATCGTTGTGCTCAATAGCAATACGATGGGCAAGGGGGACGACACTTTGGGCGAGATACT
Organism: uncultured Bacteroidales bacterium; assembly: GCA_937915475.1. GTDB lineage: Bacteria > Bacteroidota > Bacteroidia > Bacteroidales > Tenuifilaceae > Perlabentimonas. The sequence goes on along the minus strand of CALGIR010000008.1, from coordinate 882 downwards.
GATGAAAGGCTTTTTATCTACTATTTGCGAACTCGATTCACTGCCCAAAGAGGTAATATGCTATAATTCTGGGGTTAAACTCGCCATTGAGGGAACAGCTACAGCTAAAAATTTTGAAAAACTAAGCGAATTAGGAGTAAAAATAACCCTATGTGGCAGTTGTGTTGATTTTTTTAATTTAAAAAATTCTATTAAAATTGGCGAAATATCCAACATGTACTACATAGCAACCACAATGCTGAATTCAGAATACATGCTTAAACCATAGGCTATAATGAATACCTATTTAAACAAATACTTTGATAACGCTTGTACTAGTTTTCCAAAACCAACTGAAGTTGCAGAATACATGGTAAATCACCTTAAAGAGGGTGGATCATATGGAAGGGCAGCCTATAGTAGAATTATTAATTCTACTCGTGTTGTTGAGGAAGCAAGAGATTTAATTGGTGAACTTATTGGAGTAAAGAAAGTCTCTAACATTGCATTTGACTATAACGCAACAAGTGCTATCAACAAAATAATAAACGGATTCAACTTTAGGCACAAAAAAGTACTCGTATCACCATTAGAGCACAATGCTGTAATGCGATCATTGTATGCTTTAGAACTTGATATACAGATACTCCCACACGATGACGATGGGTTTATTTGTGTTGATAAGTTACAACCTAGTCTTTTGAGGAATGTAGACATGGTTATTGTAAACCACGTAAGCAATGTTAATGGCGTAATTCAACCAATAGCCAGGGTTAAAGAAGCGATTAAGGATTTACCCATACTGGTTGATGCTAGCCAATCGATTGGTAAGGTAAATTTTTTAGCCAGCGAATGGAATGTCGATTATGCTGCATTTACTGGTCATAAGGGTTTACTGGGGCC
>CALGIR010000007.1 GCA_937915475.1 uncultured Bacteroidales bacterium | reverse complement strand
TGGTTCCGATGCCTACGAGACCGCAGTTAAATGGACTACTAAAAAATTTAAAGAATGGGGTATGGAAGTAATTGTTGATTCGGTTGGCTCACTCCCCGTTGGCTTTAATCGTGGCCCCTGGTTTGGTCGTATGCTAGACCAAAACGGCATGAATCTTCATTTCGCCACCCCTTCATACACCGTTGGAACAAAAGGAGTTCAAATTGGACACGTAATGATTGAACCCAAAACTCAGGCACAATTTGAGCGAATGAAAGGTAAACTAAACGGTGCTTGGGTACTTGTTTCGGGCAAAAGCAACGGTTGGCCCATCGATATTTCTGATGAAGCCGACAGGATGCGTGCTAGCATTAAAACTGAAAATGAAGAGATTGAAAAAAAGAATAATATAATAAGGCAAGAAAACTGGGCTAATCGAAACACCAGTAACCCACTAAAAGAGTTGCTTCCACTAAAAGAAGAACCTGCACTTTTCTATAAAGAAATGGTTGATGCAGGGATTCTGGGTATTATCCAATCGGCAACTAATCCCATTGTAGCCCTTTACGATCGTAAGAACCTTAAAAATCTTACCTTCGATAATCTTCCAAAAGTACCCGACATTAAACTTGATGAGCACCAGTTTGCTATTATTGAACAAATGACCATTGAACGCCAACGCTTTTTTCTGGAGTTTGACATCAGAAACCATTTTAGGCTTGGCCCAATACCATACCACAGCGTAATTGGTGTTATACCTGGTACCGAATTTCCCGATGAGTACGTAATTATGGGAGGCCACCTCGATGCGTTTGATGTAGCCACTGGTGGTGTTGATAATGGTTCGGGTGCCACTCCTACAATGGAAGCCGCCAGACTTATTATGCAAGCGGGAGGTAAACCTAGGCGAACAATCCTTGTTTGCCTATGGGCTGGAGAAGAGTTTGGCCTACTAGGCTCTAAAAACTGGGTTGAAAAAAATACTGATAAACTTGACAAAATATCCAATATGTTTAATCGCGATGGAGCCCCAACCGTAGCTAGCAGCATAAGAGTGCCTGCTGCAATGATGGAAGACATAAAACGTGTATGTGAACCCATTAACCAAATTAATCCCGATTTCCCATTTACAGTGACCGAAATGCAACCCGTAAAAAAGCCAGCAGAGCCATGGAGTACCGATAGTGGACCCTTTGCCGTAGCTGGGGTTCCCACCCTTAGTTTTGGCACATCAGACCCAAAAGGGTACGACTTTACCTACAGAGAAATATGGCATACTGAGCGAGATTTATATAACATGAGCATACCCGAGTACCAAGAGCATACCTCAATAGTAACGGCAATTGTGGTATATGGGATTGCCAACCTTAATCATCTGCTCTCGCGAAAAGGGTACTGGAAAGTCGATGAGCCTAAAACGAAAGAAAATAAAACAAGCGTTAAGCATAAATAAAAAACACGTTATAAATTCAAGAATTTAGCGCAACAAATCAGAACTTTTGTTTTGAAAGGGATTTTTTACCTAGTTAAACCTAAAAATTATTGCCGAACGTGTTGCCATAGCTGCTACCACTGGAAACATCGGAAAGGGTAATTCCTGGGGTAAAATGAACCAGAAAATCATTGCCAGTACCATTACAAGCATATTGACACCAAAATAGTATTTTGCTAAATGCCTAAAACGTTTAACTAAAAGTGCAACCACGGCCAATAAATGCAACGGATGAGCCCAGATAAGATTATAGTTGTTGGCCATAACAGCATGATTGGACCCAAACCACTGAAAGGCAATAACAACACCTAACAGCCCAACTAAGGAGAAAAGAATTGTATCAATCCAGTAACTTGCTCTTCCACGTTTAACATCAAAAAACGAAAGCATAACAACTAATAATAGCAAGCCGATAAAAACAATTAAGGGAGCTTCTCTAAACCGCGTTCTTGGAATTTTGGTTCCATTGAGTAGAGTAACCCTAGGCTGCATTAGCACTTCTGTTATACTATCCACACCAATGCTTGCCGCGCCAAATGCGGTTTGCATATGCTCGGGTAAAAACATGTACTCCCAAGGCTCGGCCTGCCTATCTGCACTAACACCCAACAAAAGGTTGATACCTAATTTCGCCCAGGGTTTTTCAATTACGTTTGGCATAAGCAATTCCCTAAAACTCTGTCCGCTTTTTAATGAATTATAATCGAAATCAACCTTACGCGGTATTACATCAACAAAAACATCTCGGATACGTGTTGCACAATTATCAAACAAAAAATCGTACAAGTAATAACGATTCTCGGGCAAATAATTAATCCTAAGGGAATCGAGCAGCAATTGTTTCTCGTGTTGGTGTAAATTTAGTTTCTGCTCATAAATATACCTTCCCTCAAAAACATAGGTGTACTGGAAGTTTTTATATGAAGATACTGAAAGAATATAATTGAGTTTTCCTTTTACAAAATTTGAATAAAAATTGGGGTCTGAGAAATCGAAGGTTCCATAATTAAAAACCCAATCGACACCAACTACAGGGTCGACAATCCTAATGGCGCTATGCCCAAATATTGAGTACAACTCCTCACCCTGCGAACAGGTAAGAAGGCTAACTTTAGCGCTATCGGTAAGCATTACCTGTGGGAGTTGGCCATAAAATGGCTTAACAAGAAGGAGCATAAACACAAACAATAATATTGCAAAAACTTTTCTTTTCATCTATCTGTTTATAATTTGTTTTCAATTGCTATATAAAACTCACCAAAATAATTGTCTTTCCTCTTGTAAAAAACACTTATCGAGGTTCGTACCACATTCAATTAATCTTGTCACATTTAATAGGGTAAAGTTAAAAGGATTTATGCGTATGTACACTTTGGGCTGAATAAAGATTTGCTATTTTTGCTGACAAACCTACACCACATGAATACGAAACCCATTTGCATTGGCGGAAATTTCAGGATTCTCTCCAACACCTTCAAGGTAATAAATCCATACAATAAGGAACAAATTGCCCATTGCTCTCTTGCTGGACAGCAAGAACTAGAAGAAGCTATTGTACTAGCCCAAAAAGTTGAGGAAGAGATGGCAAACATGCCCTCGCACAAAAAGAGCAGTATACTAAATAGCATTGCCAATGGGTTAACGAAAAGACGCGAAGAGCTTGCAAGACTCCTTGCTCAAGAAGCAGCAAAACCATTAAAATATGCTTTTGGAGAGGAGGATAGGGCAATTCAGGTTTATTTGATTGCCGCTGAGGAGTGCAAACGGTTACCCTCTGAATATATGCAGCTCGACTGGACTTCAGCAGGCGAAGGCAAAGAAGGGTTGGTTAAATACTTCCCTGTGGGGTTAGTGTCAGGAATATCGCCATTTAATTTTCCGCTTAATCTTACATCGCATAAAATTGCTCCAGCCATAGCATCGGGATGTCCCATAATTCTTAAGCCAGCTCGCAGCACACCACTTTCGGCATTAGAGTTATCCAAAATTACGTACGCCGCAGGTCTGCCTAAAGGAGCACTTAGCGTATTGCCCATGGATAGGGTTTTAGGCAACCAACTAGTTACCGACGAAAGATTTAAACTGCTTACCTTTACAGGCTCCCCCATGGTTGGATGGAAAATGAAAGAGAAAGCAGGCAAAAAGAAGGTTGTTCTTGAACTAGGAGGAAATGCAGGTGCCATTGTTACCCCAACCGCAAATCTAAAAACTGCTGCTGCTAAATGTCTTGTTGGTGCTTTCTCGTACTCTGGTCAGGTTTGCATTCACACCCAACGTATCTACGTCCATCAAAGCATTTTTTTGCAGTTTGTCGATATGCTTTCAAATCTAACAAGCAGACTAAAAATTGGGAATCCACTTGATGCTGAAACAGATATATCATCGATGATTGATGAAGAAAACACCCAAAGGATTGATGAATGGGTTAAAGAAGCTATTGACAATGGAGCAAGGCTAATTACTGGCGGAAAAATTGTGAGTGGTGTATATCTACCTACCATTTTAACCAACACAGACTCCAGTATGCGCGTATGCAAAAACGAAGTATTTGGACCTGTTGTAGTGGTTGAGCCTTACGAAAACTTTAGCGATGCAATCAAAGAGGTTAATAACTCGCCTTTTGGCCTGCAGGCAGGAGTTTTCACCAACAGCATAAGCGAAGAGCATGAGGCGTTTAATGAACTGAGAGTTGGTGGAGTAATTATAAACGACACTCCAACTTTTAGGGTAGACCAAATGCCCTATGGTGGTGTTAAAGAATCTGGGCTGGGACGCGAAGGGGTTAAATATGCAATACACGATATGTTGGAACCAAAAATACTTGTAAGAAGCATCCCCTAAACTAAGAATGAATTAACTATCAATCCTAAAAAAACATGTTTTGTATTCCATTTACATTATAATATAACTTTACAATAATTATCTTTGCATCGCTTAATCAAAAAAGGAATTAATTAAATGTTTGTATCCCTTCTAATAAAAGGAATCATTGTTGGACTTCTGGCCTCAATCCCACTTGGCCCAATTGGGGTAATCTGCATACAACGAACAATAAACAAAGGGAGATTAAGCGGTTTCCTCAGCGGTCTTGGAGCAGCAACAGCCGATACAATATTTGCAGCTATTGCAGGCTTCAGCCTAACTTTTGTGATTTCATACATTGAAGAGAAGCAAATTTTATTTCAGGCTCTGGGAGGTATTATTGTATTCCTTTTGGGGATTAAAATATTTCTCACAAATCCCGTAAGGCAACTCCGAAGACACAAGCGCAAAAAGAACAACCTTGTAGAAGATTACTTCTCCGTTTTAGCAGTTACAATTACAAATCCATTGGCAATATTCCTATTCATTGCCCTTTTTGCCCTATTGGACGTAGTAACCGATAACACCAGCTGGACACACTCCCTAGTTACCACAAGTGGTGTGTTTATAGGCGCAGTGCTGTGGTGGTATATCCTCACTACTCTAGTAAATATATTTAGAACAAAGTTCAGACTCAAACAACTTTGGTGGATCAACAAAGTATCTGGCGCAGCTATTTTTACCCTCGGGGCTATTGCAATTCTTGGTCTTGTTCGTTTACTTTTCTAACTGTATCCACAAGTTTTTACCCCAAGAAACCAACGCTTTATCAAAATTACCCTAAAGTTCTTGAGCATTAACAGCTGTAAACTGTCCATTTATTAGTACTTTCATTACATTTTAAATAATGATTTAAATCTCTAAATCCGTTAAGTATATGTTTTTTTTCATATATTTATCATTAATTATGTAAAACTGTTAATTCTGGCACGTACTACAATAAAATATTACTAAACAAACAGTTATATATAATTATTTCTCTGTTTTCGCTATGTATCTTTTGATAAATAAAAATTATAATCCGGCATGAACGTAGCCAACCGCCTTTTAAACCTCTTTTTAAATAAAAAAAACCAGAACGAAGAGGAAGAGATTACATCTAGAATCCATGCATTTAATGTTTCTTGCTGGGTTTTAATGATTTTCTTCATCTTGCTTTCCGCTTCCGCCTTTTTAATCTCTAATAACCTCCTTAGTATCATTGCCATTTCGGGAGCAATACTAATTGGTTTATTCATGAGATTATATTCTAAAAAAACTACCCGCAGTTATGCATATACCTATTCTATTATATTTATTGCTGCCGTTGTATTTGAGTTTATAATCTGGTCGGGCAACATTAGTATAACAAGCGCTTTAGCCATTAGTCTGTTACCCATAATTGCTGCGGCATTACTTGGCTACAATAAAGGAACAATTGCAAGTGGAATTTTTCTAGCGGTGGCAATAATAGGACTATTTGCACCCTTTGGTATTTTTAACAATAACGAAGAAATATCCTTAATCTTTAAAATCCTATTTATAGTTTCTTTCCTTGCTGTGATGCTATTGGCATATCTGCACGATGCCATAAAAACTAAGTATATGCATAGCATGGAAAAAAAAGTACTTAATCTAAAAACCATTAATAAGCAACATCAAGACTTTATTTCAGGGCTTTCTCACCAAATTCGCACACCATTAAATAATATAATGGTTATAGCTAATTTGCTCGAAACTATCACAAGTAATGAAAAACAGAAGGATTTAATTGACACCATCCATGCTTCAACAAACAATTTGGTTAACGTGGTTAACAGCATGGTTGAAATATCGAATATTGACATCAAAGAAAGAGGGAGCATTAACATCCCCTTTAGCCTATATAGCACAATTAATAGCACAATTAAGATATTCTCAACTCAGAATACCTACAATACTCCTTTTAATCTAAAAATTGACAACTCAATACCAGATAATCTTTTGGGCGACCCAGTTCGCATCAAGCAAATATTCTTAAACCTAATTGAAAGCATCCTAAAGAATAAGAGCGCAAGCAAGGCTAGTGTTAATATTATAGTTTCAAAACGAGAGGAAACGGACAAAAGTATTAATCTTTTTGTTGAAGTTAAAAGTGATAAGCCCTTATTGCTACCTTTAAATTTGGACCAAAACCTTTTCGTTACTAACGACTCCTCGCTAGCACAAACAAGTTCACAAACATATATTGATATGCTAGACCTCTCAATAACACAAAAATTAATTGAGAGTAACGGAGGCAAACTAAGCATCTCATTAACCTCCGAAAATGCTTCCTTTTTCTTTCCCTATTCACTCGAAAAAAATGGATTAACCCATCAAAAAGATGAACAACAGGAAGAAGATAAGGACAGTGATACAAAAACTGATTTAAAGCGCACACAAGAGCAATCGATAAAACTCAAAGATGCCAATGTTCTTTTGGTTGAGGATAACCTAATAAATCAGAAGATTGTTGTACTTAGCCTCAAAAAACTTGTGAAAAACATTGATATAGCGAATAATGGCAAAGAGGCACTTGATAAGTTTGGAACCAGTAAGTTTGATATTATTCTTATGGATATTCAGATGCCTATAATGAACGGAATTATATCCACCAAAAAAATTCGCGAAATAGAATCTAGTTCAAACTCACGTACTCCAATAATAGCCATAACAGCTAACGCCCTACTAGGTGATAAGGAGGAGTGCCTAGCTGCAGGAATGGACGATTACATCAGCAAGCCATTCCAAATTGAGGTGTTAATTCAGAAAATGAAGAATTTACTCGGCACCCAATATTAGGGTATACACATAAACTTTATAGCATATTTCATATGCAAAGGAATACTTGCCTGCCCTTTCGGCCAACTTACAGGTGGCAGAAATGAAATATCCATTAGGATATTCATTCAAATGCATTAAGGATAATCCTGGATGTTATATATGTCTCATCGTACAATGCAGAATACTTCGTTTGCGTGGATATTTGCTAGCAGGATCTGTTTTAGCAAGATTAACCATATAATTTGAATCTCCAATCTTTTGATGCAATGGCACTGCAAAATTTATAGGGTAACCCTAGGGTATTTGCTAGCAAAATAGCCTATGCCAAATCGGGCTTTATACCAATAATCAATATATCATCCACTTGCTCATTTTCACCTTTCCATTGGTTAATACTACCAAGCAAATGTTGTTTTTGAGCTTCAAGTGGATACTTGTGGATGCTAAGTAGGAGGTGCCTAAACCTACGAAATTTAAACTTTTTATCATCAGGGCCACCAAACTGGTCAACATACCCATCGGTAAAAATATAGATCATGTCGTTTTGCTGTATTGACTCGGTATAGCTAAAGAATTGGGGCTTTTCAAGGTCATAGGAAAAACCCACGGTATAACGTTGTCCTTTAATTTCCTTCAAACGGTTATCACGAATAAGGTAAAGGTTACTAAAAGCACCTGCAAATTGTAATGTTCTATTCTCTTTGTCGATAACACAAAAGGATACATCCATACCGTCCTTTACATTGGGCGCTTCATCGTTAACAGCTTTACTAAACGTGTCGCGTATTCCCATATCTAACAAGTTCAATATCTCAGCTGGGTCATTAATCCCCATCACACTTATAATATTGCGAAGAAGCTCCACCCCTATTATAGACATGAATGCTCCTGGCACCCCATGCCCAGTACAGTCAATGGCTGCAACAAAAATTCGATTATCTATTTCATTAATCCAATAAAAGTCCCCACTAACAATATCCTTTGGCAAAAGCAAAATAAACGACTTGGGTAAGATTTTTTTAAAATAAACTTCGGATGGAATTAAAGCCTCCTGAATTCGCTTAGCATAGTTAATGCTATCGGTAATGTTTTTATTCTTAAGCAATAATTCTTCTTTTTGCTCCTCTATCTCGCCCATTGTAACCTCTCGCTCCCTGAGCAATCGGCTTGTTTTTCGTGAATTCCTAGACCTAGTCCATAGGAATATAAATAAAAACAAAAGCAGCAAAAAGCCATAAACAAAAATTGCATGCTGGGTCCTCCACCATTGAGTTTTGATAATTACTGCTATACTTTTCCCTACTTCATTCCAAACCCCATCACTATTTGCACCTTTAACTCTAAGGGTGTACTCTCCTTCTGGAATGTTTGAGAATATTGCAAAATGTTTATAACCAATCGGTATCCAATCCTCATCAAACCCCTCAAGTTTATACATGTACTTATTCCTCTCGGGATGCGTAAAGTCGAGTACAGAAAACTCGAAGCTAATCATTGAGAAGGGGTGCCTTAATAGCACTTCGGTTCTAGCCTCTAATGGAATTATCAATCTCTCGGTTGGGGTAACAACCTCAAGTTGAGTAAAACTAAGTGGAGGAGTGCTGTACGATCGGCTTATTGAATCAGGAAAAAAGGCATTTAAACCCGATATTCCACCAAAAAAAAGTTCACCTTTAGACGATTTGAAACTAGCACCAAGGTTAAATTCATAACTCTGAAGCCCATCGCTTACTCCGTATGATGTTATTGCTAAACTAGTAGAGTTAATTTTAGCAATTCCCCAATTCGTGCTTACCCATATATGTTCATCATCATCCTCCTCAATGGCATATATGATATTATTGGGCAAACCATCCTCCTCAGTAATTAGCGTAAAAAAGCCTTTGCTCTTATCGTAAACGTGCAACCCCGAAGAGGTTCCAACCCAAAGATTTTCTTTAGAATCCATGTGGAGACTAATAACATCATTAGAAATTAACTCTCCTTTTGCATACGTTTTACTCTTTGTATACCGTTTAACCTCTCCTGAGGATATGTTCATTCTGTTAAGCCCACTGAGTGTCCCCAGCCAGAGGGTATTCCCTTCTTGAACTATACAATATACTTCATTTGAGGTTAAGGTAGTTGAATCGGAAGGATTATGCTGATACTGCTCAATGGTTGTACCATCAAACCTAAAAAGCCCCATTCGTGTTCCAAACCAAATATTTTTATCGGAATCCTGCAGGATAGAGTAAATGCGATTGTACTGAAAAAGCGATGAAGCATCAACTCCTTTCAACTTAAAAAAATCTACAAACGATTTTGTTAAAGGATTGTAAACCTGAACTCCATCCCTTGTACCAATCAGCACATCTCCACCCAGCAAAGCATAAATAACATAAATATTATCGCTTACAATTTTATAAGGACTATTCAATTGTGAAGAATACTTGGTTATACCATTGGTTTTTCGGTTAAGCATGTAAAGCCCAGCATTCCATGTGCCAACCCAAAGTACACCATCTATGTCTTCGTATATAGCTCCGACCATACTATTCCCAAAGAGATTGTTTCCTTGTTGGTCTTTTCTATACAACGGAAACTTCTGTTCCTTAACGTCCAATTTGATTAAACCCGAGAAGGTACCCATCCACATCACTCTAGATTTATCTTCAGCAATTGAAGTAATACTTGTGCTAAAAGTTTCAGGATTTAGTACTAATTTTGATACTGGACTAAAGCCGGCGCCCTCTTTATAGGTACAAACGCCCTTGCTGCTAGCAATCCAAAGAACATCTTTTGTATCGATATAAAGCGCATTTATCTTATTGGACAACAAACAATTACTTACATCAGACTGCCTATGGTATCTCTTGAAACCTCGATTTATATCCAATAACCTGTTAAGCCCATTGTTTGTCGCAATCCAAATATTACCTTTCCCATCCTCAACAATATCCCTAACATTATTACTACTTAAAGAGTTGATATTGCCAGGATCATTCGAAAAACGCTTGAAAAGTCCCAATCCTCTGTCAAAAAGCAATAAGCCATCTTTTGAGCCAACCCAAAATCGCCCCTGGGTATCCTCAAAAATCGGATAACCATCTATAAACGCTGGATTGGTAAATGGATCGTAGAAATGAGGAAACCTATCGAATGTATTTGATTCTGGGTTAAAGCGATCAAGCGACTCAAGGGTTTTAACCCAAACAACCCCTTGCTTGTCTCTATAGACACTATAGATGCGATTATTACTCAAAGATTTAACATCTGACAGATTGTGGTAATAGTTGGTAAACTTACCAGTTGACCTGTTTAAAAAACTAAGCCCTTCCCAAGTACCAATCCAAAGATTCCCATCAGCATCCTCACATATTGCGTTTATGTTATTGCTGCAGAGCGATGCGCTATCAAGAGGATTATTTCTGTACTTAGTAAAGGAATAGCCATCGTACCTATTGAGCCCATCCTGTGTGCCTACCCATAAAAACCCATACTCATCAACCAGAAGAGCAGATACCCACGACTGGGATAGGCCCGACTCAATATTCAGTAATTCAGCCCGTCTTTTACTGTGCAGAGTTTCTCCCCTAGCGTTTTGAACAATAGGGATAAACAGTAAAAGAATTATATACCACCTTGTGAGTCCTCTCATTGCTGATAAAAATAGTCGGAAAAACATTTCAAACCCTACTTGGCTGTTGCACCATCCTGATTTATAATATCTAAAAATTGTGCTGAAGGCGAATCAATCAGATCACCTAGGCCTAGCCTATTCCATTTACTATCCACCTTCTGAACTGTTTCCCTGCTCGAGGTAACAATACTTGGCCAGTCCCTTTTAAAGTTATCATTCTCTATGGTTTTTCGGGTTCCATCAATAAATAGGCAAGGCAACTTTACTCCATCACTTTCAGCATAAAAACAATCACGATCGGGGTCAATATTCCCTGCAGCGTACCAAGCAACAATTGACATTTGTTCTAAAGGGATTTCCTTGTCAACAACAACAATTATTTTAGGTAAATCCTTACCTAGATTACACACTATGTTTTGGGCTAGCACACGTACAATGGCTCCATTTGATTTGTCAACAGAAACTACAACCAGTGATATTCCCTCATTCAATAAACTCACATTAAAGCCTGATATTCCCTCAGAAATCCGCCTAAGATGTGCAGAAACCCCCTCAGTATCCAACGCTATAGGCTCATCACCAAAACTTTGTTCTTCGCTAAGTTTTACTGTAGCATCAATTAATATTTTACCTCCAATAGCTGGTTTGCTGGATGAGTGATCAAGCACATCTAAAGGGCCACGACTAATCAATGTATCGTATAAAGGATTATAATTCTTCGTAATAGCCCTTGCCACATCCTTTATACAATGAACATCCACATTGGAATCGGCAACCACCATTATTTTGTTAAACATCATTTGCCCAGCTCCCCAAAAAGCATTTCCAACCTTGTAGGCCTGCCCTGGGTACGACTTATCTATCTTAACAATGGCAATATTGTGGGCAACGCCCTCTACAGGCAAATTCATGTCAACCACCTCTGGAAGCATTGCAATTTTAATGGGGCTTAGGAATATTCTTTCGGTAGCTCGGGCTATGTACTTATCCTCCATAGGGGGCACTCCTACAATTGTAGCTGGATATATTGCATTGCGTTTATGAGTAATGCATGTTATGTGAAACTTAGGGTACCAGTCGGCAAGCGAGTAAAACCCTGTATGATCACCAAAGGGACCTTCCCATGCAAGATCTTCACTAGGGTCAACATAGCCCTCTATCACTATATCGGCATCGTAAGGTACCTCAATATCAACAGTAATGCCTTTTACCAACCTAACCCGCCTATTCCTTAAAAAGCCAGCAAGTATATACTCGTCGATATTATCGGGCAAGGGGGCAGTAGCGGCATAGGTATATACTGGGTCTCCTCCTAATGCTACGGCTATTGGCATTTTCTTTCCTTGTTTTTTGTACTCATTAAAATGTCTTGCCCCAGTTTTGTGTCTATGCCAATGCATACCCGCTAGTACTTCGGTAAAAACCTGCATTCTATACATTCCAACATTTCTTATTCTTGTGTTGGGATCTATGGTATTTACCATGGGCAAAGTAACGAACCTACCACCATCATACGGCCAACTTTTTAGAATAGGGAGAATACTTAAATCGGGTTCACGACACACAACCTGCTGACATTCTCCCCTCCCTGGAACAGTTTTAGGGAACCACTTGGCAACACGATTTAGTGTTGGTAGTATTTTTAGTTTAGATGTAAGCGAATGCCTCGGGTGTGTAAGATGCTTAAAAAGTTCCTCAATTTTTGCGGCGGTGTCATCAAGGTTAAAAACTCCAAGTGCCAGAGCTATGCGCTCATCCGAGCCAAAAGCATTAATCAACACAGGAAAAGGTTTTCCAGTATTCTCAAACAGCAACGCTTTGCCTCCACCTTGCTGTTTGCAAACCCTATCGGTAACCTCGGCAATCTCGTAAATAGGATCTACAAACTCTTTTATCCTAACTAGCTGTCCTTTGCTATCTAAAGTTTTAACAAAATTATCTAATCCACTAAATGGCATGTTTATTCACAGTTAATAAGAGGTGAATATACAAAAAAGGGCTCAACCTTTTTATAGTTGAGCCCTTAAAAATATAGTGATTTATGTTACCTCATGAACTTGAAGCCTTTCCCTAGGTAATGCCCTGATGAGCCTAGCATCTCTTCAATTCGAAGCAACTCATTGTATTTGGCAATCCTATCGGAACGAGAGGCCGAACCCGTTTTAATTTGCCCGGTGTTAAGTGCAACGGCCAAATGGGCAATGGTTGTATCCTCAGTTTCGCCAGATCGATGGCTCATAACAGAAGTCATTGAATTAATATCAGCCATTCGAACAGCGTTGATTGTCTCAGTTAAAGTCCCTATTTGATTCACTTTAATAAGAATACTATTGGCAGCTTTCTCCTTAATTCCTCTAGCCAGGCGATTTACATTTGTTACAAATAAATCGTCTCCAACAATCTGAATCTTATCACCTAACGTTTTATTCATCAACTTCCAACCGTCCCAATCATCCTCATGCATACCATCCTCAATTGAAACAATTGGATACTTTTCAACCCAACTCTTCCAGTAATCAACCATTTGCGATGGGGTTAGCTTGTCTCCCGTTGATTTGTGCAGATGATATACATTCTCTTCGGGTAAAAAGAACTCGGATGATGCCGGATCAAGGGCTATGAAAACATCAACGCCGGGCTTATAACCAGCATTCTCGATTGCCTTAAGCATCACAGTAATTGCCTCTTCATTCGACTTAAGGTTTGGTGCAAATCCACCCTCGTCTCCAACATTAGTGGAGTAACCCTGTTTTTTTAGAACAGCTTTTAGGCTGTGAAAAACCTCGGTACCCATTCTAAGAGCTTCAGAAAAACTAGGAGCACCGATAGGCATAATCATAAATTCCTGAAAATCTATGCTGTTATCAGCATGCGAACCTCCATTTAGAATATTCATCATTGGAATGGGAAGAGTGCATGCATTTACACCACCAACATAACGGTAAAGTGGTTGCTGTGTAACCTGAGCTGCTGCATGCGCAACAGCCAATGATACACCAAGTATTGCGTTAGCACCAAGGTTAGCCTTATTCTCTGAACCGTCAAGGGAAATCATCGCCTCGTCAATCTGCTGTTGTTCTAACACATGCATTCCAATAATTTCTTCGGCAATTGCGATGTTAACATTCTCTACAGCCCTTAGAACACTCTTGCCAAGATATCGATTTTTATCACCATCTCTTAGTTCAACCGCCTCGTGAACACCGGTTGACGCTCCGCTTGGTACAGCAGCACGACCAAAAAAACCGCTATCTGTTATCACATCAACTTCTACTGTTGGATTTCCTCTTGAATCGAGGATTTGACGAGCATGTACATTTACAATTTGTCCCATTTTATAATTTTTTTTGATTAAAATACACTTGTGAATTTAAGTAAAAAAAAAGGGATTAAGCAAATTAAGCCAATCCCCTTCTATAGGTAGTACTATTTAGAGATTGCTATTCTGCATCCTCTTTCTTTTGATCCATATCTTTCTCTCCTTTATCATCAGATGGTTTAGGAGATTCAACAGTTTCACTCTTAACCTCTTTCACCTGCTCTACTGCTTCTTTTTTCTTATCCTTAACCTCTGCATCGGGGCTTTTTACTTCAGTAGTAGTTTCATCAATAACTTTAGGCTCTTCGGTTTTACTTGCTTTACCTCTACGTGTACGTTTTGCCTGCGGTTTTTCCGATTTAGTTTCGGATACGTAAGTTGTATTGTAGTCAACTAGCTCAATGATGCACATCTCAGCATTATCGCCAAGACGAGTACCTGTTTTAAGAATACGCGTATATCCACCTGGTCTATCGCCTACTTTAACAGCTACATCACGGAAAAGCTCTGCAACTATTGCCTTATCTTTTAGATGAGAAAACACTACTCTTCTTGAGTGAGTGGTGTCGTTTTTACTCTTTGTAATTAGCGGCTCTACATAAATCCTTAGTGCTTTAGCTTTAGCAACTGTAGTATTTATGCGCTTATGCTTAATTAGCGAACCTGCCATATTTGAAAGCATCGACTTACGGTGAGAAGATGTCCTGCTTAAGTGATTAAATTTCTTATTGTGTCGCATCGTAATTATTCCTTGTCAAGTTTGTACTTAGTTGTATCCATACTGAAAGTCAAATTCATACCTTCCAGAAGATCTTCAAGTTCGGTGAGCGATTTTTTTCCAAAGTTTCTGAACTTCAACAAATCGTTCTTATTAAACTTAACCAAGTCTCCTAATGAATCGACATCGGCAGCTTTGAGGCAGTTAAGCGCTCTAACCGATAGGTCGAGATCTACCAACTTGGTCTTAAGCAACTGGCGCATGTGGAGAACCTCTTCGTCGAACTCGTCATGTGCGTACTTATCATCCGAATCAAGAGTAATCTTTTCGTCGGAGAAGAGCATAAAGTGGTGAATCAAAATTTTGGCTGCTTCCTTAAGTGCATCCTTAGGATGAATACTTCCATCGGTAAGGATTTCAAAGATCAACTTCTCATAGTCGGTCTTTTGCTCTACTCTGAAGTTTTCTATCTCATACTTTACATTCTTAATAGGTGTATGGATTGAATCTATAGGAATAACACCAAATTCCACATCTTCTTCCTTATTTTCTTCAGCGGGCACGTAGCCCCTTCCTTTGCGGACAGTAACTTGGATATCAAGTTTTACTTCTGGCTCCATCCTGCATATCACAAAATCAGGGTTAAGCACTTTGAATCCGGTTAGGAAATTCGAAAGGAATCCTGCCTTAAACTCATTCTGTCCTGCTATTGAAATTGAAGCCTTTTCCTCCTCAATGTCCTCTACAATTCTTTCGAATCGAATTTGCTTGAGATTGAGAATAATTTCAGGTAAGTCCTCCACAACTCCAGGTATAACTGAGAATTCGTGGTCGACACCTGATATTTTGATGGAAGTGATGGCATACCCTTCAAGCGACGAGAGTAAAATCCGTCTTAAAGAGTTACCAACTGTAATTCCATAGCCTGGCTCAAGTGGACGAAACTCGAATCTACCAAAAGTATCAGTAGAGTCGAGCATAATTACCTTATCGGGTTTTTGAAATGCCAGAATTGCCATTCGGTTTATATTTTACTTGGAGTATAGTTCAACAATAAGCTGTTCCTTAATATTCTCTGGAATATCAGAACGCTCCGGATTATTTAAATATTTGCCTACAAACTGATCTTTATCCCACTCCAACCAGGAGTACTTAGTGTACCTTTCGGAGGTTAAAGATTCAGAAATAGTCTCAAGTGATTTTGATTTTTCTCTAACGCCAACTAAATCACCAGCCTTTAATGAATACGATGGAATATTAACCACGCTACCGTTAACGGTGATATGCTTATGGCTAACAAGCTGACGAGCAGCCGAACGCGTGGGAGCAATTCCCAAACGGAATACAACGTTATCGAGCCTTGTTTCTAACAACTGGAGAAGTATTTCGCCAGTTACGCCTTTCATACGCTCAGCTTTTTTAAACGTATTAAAAAAGCTGAGCGTATGAAAGGCGTAAC
>CALGIR010000006.1 GCA_937915475.1 uncultured Bacteroidales bacterium | reverse complement strand
GCCGAAGAGACCTGAGTTTGAGGTATTGACGACAATATACTCTCTAGGTACCTAGGATCCAGATTTGTTAAATCGATATCCTTCTGTACAATATCTATTACCTGTGTTGCGTCGTTAAGAATAAACGAGAAGGTACCATTAAGGGATAAATCTGTTTGTCCTTGTCCATGGCTGGGCAAAAGTTTGTAGTTCACAACAAATCTTGGGCTAGGTGGCAGGTTCATCCAAAGGAATTTAGCTTTTTGACCTCTAAAGGTAAAAATTGCATCCCCTGTATTCATTGGCTCTGCGGTATATCCCTCGGGTATCTCTTCTTCAATCTTTGCAAATTTATCGGCAGACCCACGGCTTACAAGTAAGTTTACGGTCATATCATTACCCTCACCACTAAAGGTAGGCGATTGCCTTACACATCGCACATTGCTTGCAAGTAATGAAACGGGGGGCTGCAACGGCACCCTCTGTTGAAATTCAGAGATATCGACAATCAAACTAGGATCAATTCGGGTTGATGGAGTTATTAAAACCTGCCTAGATGCAGCGGTAACAAATTTACGCTCATTACCCTCGATGTACGAAAAAAGACCGTCAATGTTAAAGTTTCCTTTTAACCGCTCGTCAACCTTTACCCTGTATGATATTTTCATCTCGTCGTTATGCGGAAGGCGTAACCAAATAAACTTAACTTTCTGGTCTTCAAACGCAAAACTCGCATTTTCATTATCAACCACCTGAGCGGTTAACCCATAGGGCAACTCCTGTTGAAAGCGTGCAAAACTCTCTAGTCCTTTTTTCTTAAGCACAACTTCGATATTAAACTCAGAACCTGCGTTCACCTCTTCGGGAACACGCATATCGAGGAGTACATCGCTGCCTGAAAAAAGGTTTACGAGTAGTATCCCAAGCATGTTAACTAAGAGTATAAAATACTTTATCATAATAGTTGCTCTTGATTAGGTATAATTTGGCAACAAAATAATTAATCGTTTACAATATTAATAAATAAAACCAATAGAATGTAGAGTAAGTGCCGTAAATATTAATGTTTGTTCATTATTTCCTGAAATTGTTAGCAACTTTTTACATAAATTCAGAACCTTGCGCTTACCAGCAAAAGTAAGGTTAAACTGATTTTAGTAGTTTTTTACGTATAGGTAAAGGTACTTCCCCCTAAAAATTCTCGAAGGATAGAATTGGGCGGAATTTCTTTATCGGGTATCCTAACAAAAAAACTCAAGAACTTGGTTAACCGCCTAGCCTCAGCGTACTCAGGAACATTCATGGGCACATCCCTTATTATCTGCTCTGCATAGGACCGAAGGATTCCAAACTCGTAAAGAAGTGCTGAGTTGAACATAACATCAGCATTTTCTTGATATGGAAATATATTTAAGTCTTCACCCCTTCTAACGCTATTCCATCGCGAAATGGTATCATGTGCGCTGTATCCTCTATACCTAAAGTCTCTTATTATACGCCTAATCAGCCTATTATCAGTGGTTGGGATTCTGTTTGTCCCATCAATTGATAACGATGTTAAAGCTGAAATATAGATTTGGAATTTCTTATCTGCTTCAATTAACGGGGTTAAATCGGGATTCAGTGCGTGAATTCCCTCAATAATAATGATGCCGTTGTCCTCAATGCAAAGTTTAGTTCCATCAAAAAATCTTTTCCCGGTTTCAAATGAGAACTTGGGCAGTTCAACCTCATCACCCTTTAGTAGTTGAACCAGATTCTGGTTAAAAAAATCAATATCTAAAGCACCTAGGGCTTCAAAATTGTATTCACCATGCTCGTCAAGGGGTGTTTTCTCTCTATCCACAAAATAGTTGTCGAGCGAAATGTTATAAGGTTTTAGCCCCGCTACCTTAAGCTGAATTGCCAAACGCTTGGCAAAAGTTGTTTTGCCCGAAGAGGAAGGGCCTGCAATGAGCACAATTCTCACCTCTTTTTTACGGCTGATAATCTGGTCGGCTATCTGGATAACCTTACGCTCATGCAGTGCCTCAGATATCTTAATTAATTCGCTGGTTCTGCCCTCTGAGACCTGCTGGTTCATTGCCGCCA
>CALGIR010000005.1 GCA_937915475.1 uncultured Bacteroidales bacterium | reverse complement strand
CGGGGCAGCTCCCCCTCGCGATACCGGTACTCGTGCTGCTCAAGCAGGTTGCCCTCGTCGTCTCTCACCCCGACCAAGCGCCCAAGGCCATCGTACTCGTAGTACTGCGTACGACCATTCGCGTCGGTTACTGAGGTTAGGCCAACTAATGGGTCGTGGGTGTAGGTGGTCATCTGGGCATCGATGGGGTGAAGGCGTAATTCGTCAATTCGGATATTTGGACCGCCACCTGAAATTCTAAAAATAGTGGGTGCAGATATGACTACTTTCTTTTTGTGCAGCACCCAACCATTGGGATAAGGTTCAGATTGATAAATATCTTCAACTGTTCCACCTAAAAACGTTGTGCTGCCTCCTTTTAACCAGTATGAAAGCATATATGTTCCTGGATCTAAATAATATGAAATATGACTATTATATAATTTGAATGATCTACTTCCTGTTCGGGAAGCAATTAAATCGTAATTTGATGGTGAATTATTGAACCTCCAATTGCCTTTGTTCTCAGGCGTTTCGAAACTGGAGTATGAAATTTGATGGTAAGCAGCATTCTTAACCTCAGCAATGGGTAGGATTTGGTTGTAGCCCCAGATATATGAGGTGGGAACATCAGCCTCGCGGTGGTACTGAATAAGGTTGCCATAATCATCGTACCTATCAAAAAGCGAATTCTTAGCATAGGAATTATCTTTTGAAAGGTAAAAATTATAGCCATCGTATTTAATGCCACTAGGGGTAAAGGTTGTTGGTGTATCCGTTTTCGGAGAAACGGGTAAAGGATTGTTAGTCTCAAGATTATAGGTAGTACTTGGAAGGGGAATACCATGTACATTGTTTTGATATAGGATAAACTTTCCACCGATTACCTGATCGTTACGGTAATTAACCACTTCCACAGGTAAAGAGATCATATTTTTGCTAATCATCGATCTTAAAGCAACTATATCTGTACTTTCATTATGCACAGGACTATAAATGATAAAATCAATTGGGTAGCGGTACTCGGTGGTAAGGGTGTCGCCGTCGCTTTGGGAGGTTAAGTGTTTAGTTAGTAGGCCTTTGGTATTGTATTGGTATGATGATAATTCAATAATTTGACCATTATCTGTTCTTTCAATAATCTCCTTTCCGCTTAACTTTTCGTTTACATCATAATAAAAATACCTTGGTGTTGTTAAATAGTTATAAACTCTAGTTTCAAGTTTAAAAAGATTAAAAAGATGGTTATAAATCGTTTCTTTAAGGTCTACAAAAAAGAGAGAATTTGACTCCTGAAATTCGTCATTATAGCTATAATTGATAGTTTTAGTTGGGAATGTTTCACCTTCTTTGAAAAATCTTTCTTTAACCTTCTTTGGCGAAAAACTAAATCTATTCTTTGATGGTTGATAATTTGTTACAATAGTTCCATTTTGATTATTATTGTTTCCAATAGTTTTTACATCAATTCTGCCATAAAATGACCCTCTACGACGCATAAAGTCATCAAATTCATCGTAATTAAAAAAAAGTGGATTTAAGTTTTCTCTTACTTGATCCCAATAAATGCTATAACCATAATATACACCAGGATTACCTTCTGCTTTTCCAGTTGAATAGCCTCTAAAACCTGATACATCTTGATAAATTCCATATAATTTACTACCATAATCATAGATTCTGGAAAAAAGAAGGGAACTATTTGAGTCGAAATAGGTGTATTTTTTGGGAACTACACCACCTGCATAAAAAATGTAAGTATCATCATTGAACATAGCCTCCATTACTTTGGGAGTATATTCTATCTCAACATACCCGCCTGTTTCAAAAACAACTTTGTTCAACATCCCTGCATAAATTCTTTCCGAATCATAAGACCTGTTCGCGGAATTACCATTTGGATAATCTGGAAAAAGATGAGATTGGGTGTTGTTATTATAGTACCCAAAACAATCTTGTTTAAAAATGGTATGTATATTATCATCGAATTGAGTGTCATACTCAAAATGCCTTAAAAGGATGTTTTCCTCACCTGTAACCACGGAGATACTTCTCAACCTTGTTCTGTTGTCGTAGTATGTATCATAAGTGAACAATAATCTTTTGATTTCATTATCCATATAATCCTTAACTATAATAGAAACCAGTTTATGCTGTGTGCCTGTGTTGGTTGGGTAATAATCATACCCGTAATAATAGTAATTCGGATCTTCATATTCCTCATAAACAAACTCTACTTTTTCTAAAGGGGTAATAATAGAATCTAAAATTGCTCTCTTTTCAACAATAATCTTTGAGCTTATCATAGTCTCACTACCTTCTTGGGGTGGGCATGGATTATTAGGCTCCCAATATAAAGTTCTATTCTGATTTTTTTTTGCCCGCGTATCTTGCCTATAATGGAATTCTACAGAATGACCATTTGGGAAATCAATATTACTTAATAAGTATGCCGAACAAAAACTAGGATACCAAGGCTCTACGTAATCTTCTGGAGTTACAGAAGGAATGGACCTAGTCCAAGGAGTTTCATTTATTACTCCCTCTAAAAAACTAAAAATAGTTCCATTTTTATCCGTCACAATAAATTTATCGTTGTTTGTGTTAAGTATGTTAGTTTGCATTCTAAAATTTGGGGATTCTAAATATTTTTTTTGACCGCTCTTAGTAAAAAAGAAATCATAGGATTCGTTTTTCAAATTCAACGTAAATTCATCTGGTTTTACATCATATACATTATGAATCAAATACTTATTAATCCCTCGTTTTATATTATCAAGAGGTGGTGTAAAAGAATTATGAAGCAATTTCGAAAGATCAATACTTTCACATCTCAACCACCCGCCCCAATTGATCTCATCTCCATACATACCATAGAAACCCAATTCTGGATTAACACCTCCTTGGTTAGGGAGAGATTCCGGAGGACAAGGCATTGACTCGTCGGGCAATCCATTAACTTGCCTACTTATGCTGTAACCTAAATCCAATTTCCATCCTAACCCCACCTCCGTTGGTTGATCCATGTACTGTATTCCTGAGGAATTGTAAACAAGTTCAATAGGTATTGATTGATTATTAAGATTAATAGTATAAAGTAATACTTTAAAAGCATTTTCATTTTCGTCATTGATGCTATAATCAATAAAGTTAGATATTCGCCCAATAGTTTCTGAAGTATTAATAATATCCTGCGATTTCAATCTAAAACCATCAATAAACAATATGTTAATAAAAATCAAGCAAGTTGGAAATAAAATAAATCTGCTCATAATTACATTTTTTTGTTAATTTCCTAAATAAGTATAATATTTATAATTAAAACTTATTAACCAAGTTATAATCATCCGCTGCCGCACGAACCGAACGTATTTTGCGAGTTCCCCTACGCTCCCGCACGAGTCCTCTCTTGTGGCTTTATTTAGTTATCACACGATAAAATCATACAGTAGCAGGGGCTTTAAATGCCCGCATTTAAAGTTTGCCAACATAGTTTTTTCCATTAAAAATTTAATACTACTTAACCATTTTTTACTAATATCACTTTCAACATCACTTTTTATCGCGGCAATGTTAGGTGTTGTGCCAGTACTTCGAGGGAGAATTCCATCAAAAATATTGAAAATACTTTCTTGACTTCTTCCAATAGAAACTATTTGAAGTAAAATTGTAACAGTAAAAAAAAATTTTTTCACTTTAATAAAATTTAGTTGTGAATTAATAACTTGCGAATAATAAAGTAAATTATTTTGCATAATAGCCTAATGCAGTGCAATTTACGGTTTTAGACTAATGCACTTATTTCATCTAGTTACGAAGAATTCGGTAGAATAACTAAATATAATAGGTATTTAATTTTCAGTAAAATAGTGTGTATAAACTTAGTAATAATTAAACAACTAGTCTCAATTTTGATGTATCGAATATAAAAAGAAACCTTATAAATTGCACTTTATTTGGATACGAAATTAATTTTTTTTTTTCAATTTACCATACATTAATATTAGTTATTGAGAAATTAGTATACTAATACTCAAATAACACGTGCAATCCCACTGTATTAAAGTGCTCGTATACTGCCTATAATATTTGAAAAACTTATATAATTTTTCTTTCATTTCTGTTATCACTTATCATGCAAAACTTTTTTATTGATTTATTTTAAAGATTGCTTCGTTGTCTCGTCACAAATAATGGCGAAACGCTCCTCGCGATAACGAATGTTCTAAAGTCATTGCGATACCGACGTTCTTTGTCGGGAGAAGCAATCTTTCAAATCTTTGTTTATCTAAAGATTGCGTCGTCTTCGTTCCTCATCCTCGCGATGACGGGGCATTGCCCTGGGTGTAACTTCCGTTTTCGATTAATGATTGAACAATTGCTGCCTCAAATGTGTTCTCTGAATGTATTGTTGCCATTACGTTTACAGGTTAATTATCAGTTCCTTAAACGACACTTTCGTCAAAAAAATGTTTATATATTTTGTTTATATAAATATATACCCTACTTTCGTCTCGCTCATCTTACCTTAGTTAGGAAGACAGAGTTTCGAAGGACGATGCATCACGATATGCACCGTCCTTTGCGTTTTTTAAAGAATATCACCTAATCTTTTCTTCAATTTTTTCTGCATCTCCTTTACGCCATATTTTTTATGGAGATAAAATGCAGTAAGTAAATAATAGCTGCTTTTAGTCCTTTGAGGCTCAAGAACAATTACATATTTTTGCTGGATATCATAAATATAGGTTCTTAAAACAGTTCGTCCCCTGTGACGTTCCTCTAAGCTAAAAACCTCCATTTTATCTTTCTTATTTTCCTCGATGTGGTATTTAACCCAATGTAGCCTTTGCGAACGGTGTATATCAAAAACCCTTCTTTTTACAACCTGTTCCCCATCATCAACTTCTGCTTCTTCTCTGGTTAAATGATTAAAAAGCAACTGCATTGCAGGCTCTTCGCCTTTAATAGGGTATATCTTTTTACTTCGGAAATTCAGATTGGGATTATGTTCAATATCGCGCTCAAAAATACTTTTAAGCGATTTCATTCTCTCTGCAGGAGTCATATGAGCAAGTTCTAGCAGATCAGGATATTTTTTAAGAATATTCATAAAATCGCTAGCTATTTCAGTTCAATAAAAAATAGGTTAAACTTATTTACGCCTTTGGGGGTACTATAGTCCAAGGGCCTCTTGGTATGGTGTTTAATTTTGTCGAGCAATTTGATTTTTGCTGTAACAACAAGTTTGTCTCGTAAATGATAATTTAGGGCTCCCATAAGCACATCGGCAAGTTGAAGCAATACACTCTCGTGAGAGCGAATAAATTGAAGATTGCGGATATTACCGTAGTTGTAATTAAGTATCTTTTTGAGTGTATTAATTTTTTTATAGCTGCAAGTATCCTTTACATCCAAGTAAATGTTATAAGTATTCTCCATATCAATTTTATGATGGAGCAATTGATAGTACATTCTAAAGTAGAAGTCGTTGTATGTAAAATTTTCGCGCGAGTTATCTATCTGTGATTTATTTACGATAACCGCTCTAAAGTTTAAATCCGTTGCAAAAAAGTAGTCAATCAAGTCGGCATAAAATGGGTAGTTCGACTCTGAAAGCTTTGACCATTTAATCTCGCCCTTGTAACGATGCTCTTCACGAAGCATCATAATATGCTGCGTATGTATTTTCACCTGATTCCAAGCCGAACTAACGTAGCCAATTATCATATAGGGCATCCCATCATTTTCTAAATGAGTGCTCTCGTCGCAATACATATTAAATGTTTTGGGCTGCATTTCCATAGTATCTCTTTTTTACTGTTACCAACAAATTTATAAAAGAATTAAAAAACAGTACTACAATACTTTAACCTGTTTCTTTCCCAACTTCTTTTTCAATTCTTTTTTTCTGCCATATCTTCTAGATTAACTAGGTTAAACAGATTGCTTCGTTGCAAAAAGGGCTCCTCGCAATGACGAATGTTCTAAAGTCATTGCGATACCGACGTTCTTTGTCGGGAGAAGCAATCTGCTTATAAAGATCGCTTCGTCTTCGTTCCTCATCCTCGCAATGACGGGGATACTACTACACCACCTTAACCTTCCCAGTTACCACCTCACTAATTAGGGCGGTGCGGTACTCCGCCAGCAGCTCAATTAGCCGCTGAGTGCGCTCTATTTTGGTATCTATACGACTGCACTCGGCCTCGATATGGTGGAAAATGGATTGTTGTTCTTCGAACGAAGGAAAAGGAATTTCAAGAACTTTTAAATTTTCAATAGAAAGACCAGGTTGTGCAGCAGAAACAGAATATTGATTCAAATTCATCATTCTTAACAATTCACCAAGCCATTTGGTATTTAATTCTATTAAAGAAGAACAAACAATAGCATGCTCAGAAGCCCAAAATCGACCAGTTGCAAAATTTATATTTCCGCACAATGCACCTTGTCTCCCAATTAACACATAATCACCTTCGTGGGTGTATGAATTGAAAAAACCTCTTATACCATTTCCCCCAAAAACAGGATAATCACCCTGTTCTTTTATCATATCAGAAGTAATGCCATCCCCGCTTTTCATATCTACAACATACTTCAACCTCTTCACCTCCCAATGC
>CALGIR010000004.1 GCA_937915475.1 uncultured Bacteroidales bacterium | reverse complement strand
ATTGGCTCCAAAGATGCGGGGTTACAAAGTGTGTCCGATGCTGGCGAGTCGCTAGCATTGGCGCAGAACCTGCTGGTTGAAATGCAGGACATGGGCAGTACGGATAATCTGCTTGCCGAGGTGGAGGGTGCTTCGGGTAACGTCCCGCTTGCCCTTAGGGATGCGCTAATGGAAAAATCGCCCATGCTATCCGATACCGTGATGGTTCGAGCATCGGATGATGAGGTGCCTCTGCCCCATATCATGCTGGCGCAGGTGCTTATGAGCAACCCGCAGGCCGCCAAATCGTCCATAGTGCTAGGTGCACTTGCGGCAAGGGAAAATGCTCTTCCGCCCTACCTAATTGAGGCCATTTTGGAGAGCGGCACCAGCATCTCGCCCATCGATGTGGTAAAATCGCTGGGTGCCAACCAACGGGCTACCCGCGATATGGTTGCAGGTATCCTTACCCACCGCTTTGCCAGCGACACATTGGGCAAGCAGTACGATAGCCTGCAGATGCTTAAGGACTACCATCCCGACCTAATTTACCAGTACATTTCGGCTTTTGCCGCCCGTGAGATGGGGGATGCTGCAGGTGCTCAGCAGCAGCTTAACGATATGGGTGTAAATAATACGCTTACCCCATTACAGGCTCAGGAGCTTAGCGGGGTTACAACCCTGGCCAACCTTCTGGATGCAGCAGGGGAGGATCTTCTGGCATTGGACAGTACGGCACGGGTAACACTCCTTGGTATTGTCGATCAGGGCAACGGTATCGCCTCTGCGTTAGCGCATAATCTGCTAGCGGCAATGGACACCATACCGTTTCTTGCCCAAGACTATGTTCTAGACAGGAATACCGGTGCCGATGCGCCCACAGCTCATGGCCCTTACGTTGAGGTTGAGCCTTATCCCGTTACCCGCTTCGTGGTGGTGCACTACGATATGGGAGGGATTACAGCCGACCATCCCCATTTGAGCATCAAAAGCCAGCAAGGGAAAACAGCGTACCAGCACGATTTAACCCGTGCTCAGTTCGAGCTGCTTGTTGAGGTTGATGGCTGGTTGCCGGGTCTTTACTCCGTTAACCTAATGGATAAGGAGCAAACCCTGGCCCGAACCTCTTTTGTGGTGGAGGGTGCGGAACAGATTGAGGTTGACCCTAATCCCGCGGAGGATATTGCTGCTCCAATTGTATCGGTTTACCCAAACCCCACCAGCGGCCTAGTTAGTATTGAGGTGAAGGGCGACAGAGAGATGCTTTTCTCCTACGAGGTGTTTACCCGAGTGGGTGTACGTGTGCTAACCGGTAGTGGTAACGGCAGTAAACAGCTATCATTAGCAAATCTCGGGAAGGGAAGCTACATGATAGCCGTGAATGTAGCTGGTACAAGGCATACCTTTTCGGTGGTGGTGGAGTAGTTTTGCGGATACTAACCGTAACTACCGCCACTGCTACTAAAGCAGGCTAGCTGAAATGGAAAGAACCGAATCCCTTTAAAGATAAAGATTCGGTTCTTTTTTAGCTTTTCGGTTTATCCTCTACAGTTCCAGCAGCATCTCCTCCATAATCAGCGTCATCTTTTTCTCGGCTTGCATGCCAATGCGCTGTACCTCCTCGTGGGTTATCACAACAATTTTTCCTGGAACGCCAAGGTCAGTAATAATGGATATGGCGAATACCGGAATTCCCATTTGCCTTGCCACTATTACCTCTGGTGCAGTTGACATCCCTACGGTGTCGCCACCAATAATGCGGAAATACTGGTACTCCTTTGGCGTTTCAAAGGTAGGGCCGGTAACAGCTACGTAGCAGCCAATATGTGTTTTAATGCTGTGCTTGCTGGCTATATCTTGCGCAAGCGCAATTAAGCTGTGGTCGTATGTTTGGCTCATATCGGGGAAACGTGGGCCAAATTCGTTGTTGTTTGGGCCAATTAGCGGATTGGGTATAAGGTTGATATGATCGCTGATAATCATTAAATCGCCAATCTCATATTCTGGATTAACTCCACCACTGGCATTGGAAACAAACAGATGGCCAATACCCAGGTACTTCATTACCCTAACCGGGAATGTAACCACTTTCATATCGTAGCCTTCGTAGTAGTGGAATCTTCCCTGCATGGCAACCACTTTTTTGCCACCAAGATCGCCAAAAATTAATCTTCCCTTGTGCCCCTCAACTGTCGACACTGGGAAGTTGGGTATATCGACGTAATCAATTGTTTCCGGATTTTCAATATCCTTTGCTAAGCCGCCAAGTCCTGTTCCCAAAATAATGCCTACCTCTGGCTTAATGCTCACCTTACTCTCGATGTAGGCCGTTGTCTGCTTTAGTTTTTCTAACATATGATTGAATTTTACGATTAAATTCTCCGTTGTTGTTACCCAAAAAGATTACCTCAATTGGTAAATAGTGAAAACATCTTTTTAGCTCATCGGGCAAATATGAAAATTCTCTTAGTCTGCTTGCATCCTTTTCAGTCGTTATTATTGCCTTTTGGTCATGCTGAATCTGAGAAAATTTATCAAAGATAGCTTTAATTTTTTTTTCGCTAAAATTGAAATGATCCGTTAGCGGAACACTGTGATTAAGATTTGAGTGACGTGATAGGTGGTTGAAGAATGGTTTTGGGTTTGCAATTCCTGCAACTCCAACAACGGTAAGGTTGGGCGATAAAGAGTAGCCTACAAAGCTGCTATCATTAAAAACGGGCTTAATATCGCCGTATTCAATTGCAGAGAAGTAGATGTTTTGGTTGGGTTTAAGCCTTAGCTTACCCTTTATCTCGTCCTGCTTTTCGGGGGATAAATTGTGCGGGCATTTGGTTACCACTACCATCTGAGCCCTTTTGCGTTCCGAGAAGGAGTCGCGGAGCCTGCCTACTGGCAGGAAAAAATCAGAATAGATTAGATTACTATAATCTGTGAGTAGGATATTCAGCTCTGCCCTAGCATATCGGTGCTGAAATGCATCATCAAGGATGATGATATCAGGTTGAGGCTTTATGCTTCTCAGGGTATTAATTCCCCTAACCCTATTTTCATCTACAGCAACCGTAATGTCGGGGAATTTTGAGAATATTTGGTAAGGTTCGTCGCCAATGGTGGAGGCATTGCAGCTATCGTTTGCCAGTACAAAGCCTTTTGTGCTTCGCTTGTACCCTCGGCTAAGGGTTGCCACATTGGCGGTGGGTTTAATGAGTTTAATCAGGTGCTCGGTAAGTGGAGTTTTACCTGTTCCGCCAACGGTTAGGTTGCCAACGCATATGGTTTTGCTAAAGTACACCGACTTGAGAATACCCATACTGAACAATAGGTTTCGCATTTTTACGACAAATCCGTAAAGCAAAGCCAAAGGCCAAAGTAGGTGTTTTAGCATCAGCGGGCAGTGTTATAACCAGTTAATAAAAAAACACCCTACCCTTTGGGTAGAGTGTTTTTAGGGTATTTACTCTTAGTAAAGTTCGATATCGTAGGGTATGCGAGCCATTATGCCCTTACTAGCAGCAATGTCCTTAAGGCGTTCAATATGCTTGTAGCTGTCGCCAAGTTCGTTTTTTAGGATATTGGCTTTGGCACTGCCAGTTAACTGTTTAACTAAAGCCTCGAATGGGTCAGCTTGCTTAGGTAGTTCAGCAATGCGATAGTTCTCTAGTCCAGCTCTTTCGGCAGCAATTTCAATGGCTCTTTGTAGCCCACCAAATTCATCAATTAGGTTTATGTCCATTGCGTTGGCACCGCTCCAAACTCTGCCTTGGCCTATCTCGTCAACCTGCTCAACGGTAATATTACGGCCTTCGGCAACATGACCGATAAAGGTGGAGTAAACATCCTCAACTCCAAGTTGGAAAATAGCTCGTTCTTCAGCAGTTAGAGGTCTAAATACTGAGCCAAAATCGGCATTTTTGTTGGTTTTTACCACATCAACTGTGATACCTAATTTTTTGTTCATGCCTTCCTTAAAATTAGGTATCATTCCAAATACTCCAATCGAACCGGTTATGGTTGTAGGATTTGCCAAAATGTAATCGGCGGGTGCGGCAATGTAGTATCCGCCAGAGGCTGCAACATCGCCCATCGACACGATAATGGGCTTTACCTCTTTGGCAAGTTTAACCTCTCTCCAAATTACCTCTGAAGCTAGAGCACTTCCGCCTCCCCAGTTGATACGCAGTACTATTGCCTTAACCGTGCTATCGCGACGTGCATTGCGAATGGCCCTGCCAAAACGTTCTGAGGCAATCGAACCCTCGTTCCCATCGCCAGTTATAATGGAACCCGATGCGTATACTACGGCAATCTTATCCTTTATAAAACCTTTATGTTTTACTGGTGGCTTAACCTTGGTGTATTGGGCTAGGCTAACAGAGTTGATGTCCTTTTTAGCTTTAGTATCGGTTAACTCCTTTAGCATGTCAATTACCTGGTCTTTATAAACTAAACTGTCGACAAGGCCAAATTCTAAAGCCGATTTAGCATTGCGAATGGTTAGATTGTTGGCTAATTTATTCAATTCATCAGCTGAAATGTTGCGCGCTTCACTAATGCCGTCAACCCAGTGATTCCAGATAGAACCCATATAGGTTAAAGTTTGCTCCTTATTTTCGGGGCTCATTTTGTCTAAAACAAAGGGCTCAATGGCTGACTTGAATTTTCCGTGACGAATGATTTGCGCTTCAACCCCTAACTTTTTTAGTGCATCTTTAAAGAACATAACTTCTCCACGCAATCCAATCCATTCAACGGCTCCCTCAGGATTAAGCAAAATCTTATCTGATACGGTTGACAGGTAATAACTTTTTTGGCTATAAACATCGCTATAGCTAATAATAAACTTGTCCGACTCCTTAAACTTTACAAGGGCCATTCTAATCTCTTCGAGGGTTCCTGCTCCAGCTGGGATACCTTCAGTCTCAATAAAAATTCCACGAATGTTTTCGTCCTGAGCAGCATTTTCGATGGCTTTAAGAATATCGTATAAGCCAAGTTGAGAAGTTGGCTTAAAGTTCATAAAATCAAAGTTGCCCATTGGGTTCTTCGATGCTCTATCAACAATCTCTTGGTTGAGTTTGATAACAAGTAAAGAGTTGTCCTTTACATCAACAGTTTTGTCTGTTTTAGCCACCATTGCTCCAATTATTCCAAAGAAAAGCAAGAACAATAAAATGGTGGTGATAATAATACCAGTAATGGTAGCAAACATGTACTTAAAGAAATCTTTCATATTCAGCAGGTTTTTTTTGTGTGTAATTCTAGTTTTTTATGCGAAATAAAAGTAATGAAAAAGTTTAAGCTATGGGTTGTTTTATTGGAATATTTGCGCAAACTTTACAACTTTCCGAAATACGAATGTTCATTATACATTATATTTATGCGTAGGGTATACTTAATTATAGGTGGAAATTTGGGGAATAGAGAAGAACTGATTGATAAAACAGCTAGGCAAATTGAGCAAAAGATTGGGAAAGTAGTAAAGCGCTCTGATATTTTTGAGTCTGAACCTTGGGGATTCGACCACGACACAAATTTTCTAAATCAGGTGCTTGAGGTTGAAACTTCACTCGAAGCTCTCTGCCTTTTAGATACTTGCCAGCTAATTGAGAAGAACTTGGGCAGGAAAAGAGACCATGATGACTACTCTGCCCGAACTGCTGATATCGATGTGCTTTTTTACGATGATTGCATCTACACATTACCACCATTAGTTGTTCCTCATCGTAAACTCCATGAACGAATGTTTGTGCTGAAACCGTTGGCGCAAATTGCACCCTCGTTAATGCATCCATTGCTTGGCAAATCTATTAACGAACTTCTGTCCAGCTGTTCCGATAGCACTCAGGTATGGCGTTATGCATCAGCTGAGAAGAGAAGAATCATGGCGTAACTACTCCTTACCTCCGTAGGCTAAGTCGCCAGCATCACCAAGCCCAGGAACAATATACGATTTTACCGTAAGCTCATCGTCAACCGCACCTAGCCATAGGGTGGCATTTTTGCTTGTAAGGTTTTGGCGAGTATACTCTACCCCCTCTTTTGAGGCAACTATCGAAACGATATGCGTATGCTTCGGTTTTCCCTTTTCAAGTAGCGCTTTATAGGCTAATATCATCGAAGCTCCAGTGGCTAGCATAGGATCAGCTATAATTAGTACTTTTCCCTTGATGTTAGGGCAGGAGAGGTGTTCGAATTGTATTTTGAACGAACCGTCTTTGCTATACTTTCGGTATGCAGAGATAAAAGCGTTTTCAGCATCATCAAAATAGTTGAGTAATCCCTGATGCATAGGTAACCCTGCACGTAGTATGGATGCTACAACAATTTTGTCTGTTGGCAAAGGGATGTCGGTAGTGCCAAGCGGGGTTTGTACTTGTTTTGGCGAGTAGTTAAGTTGCTGGCTTAATTCGTATGCAAAAATTTCACTAATGCGTTCTAGGTTTCTCCTAAAGCGCATCCTGTCATTTTGTACTTCAACGCTCCGTAATTCGCAGATAAACTTGTTGAGGATTGAGTTCTTTTCACCCAGTATTTTTATCATCAGGTTGTGGTTTAAAGTGCTAGTTTATTGAGCGCAAAATACTAATAATTAGTCGTATAACCATTGTAATCAGCGAACAAATCTTATGTTCTATACCAGTTTTAAATCATAGAGTTGTCAGCCATGGAGAAGCACTTGCCGGATGTTATTATTACGTGATCTAAGAGGCTTATGTCTAATGTTTTAGCGGCTTGTTTTATTTTGGCGGTGATATTGATATCCTCATTGCTTGGATTATGGTTACCCGATGGATGATTGTGGCAGAGGATTAACCCAATGGCTTGATGTTCGAGGGCTGTTTTCATTATTTTTCTAACATCTACCGTTGTAGCGGTGTAGCCACCTTCGCTTATTTTAACCCGCTCAATAATTTTATTGGCCCGATTTAAAAGGAGCACCCAAAACTCTTCGTGGGGCAAATCGGCCAGGGAGGCTTGAAATAGTTCAATTACGTCGTTGCTTGATGTTATCTGTTCTCTATTTATTGCCTCAGAGTTTTTTCGTCTTCGTCCTAGCTCAAGTGCAGCCATAATGGCAATGGCTTTTGCGGTGCCAATACCCTTTGTTTTGGTTAAATCCTTTATGGTAAAACGCCCCAGCTCATTGAGGTTGTTTTTTGCGGCGGCTAGCACTTTTTGGGCAATACCTACTGCGGTTTCATTTGTTGTACCTGAACCAATAAGGATTGCCACTAACTCAGCATCGCTCAAGGCGGTTGCGCCTTTGGATATCATTTTTTCTCTGGGTCTATCGTCATGGGCCCATTGTTTTATGGTGAGTGCTTTTGAGGATGGTTCCATTTTTATAATGTTTACTATCCCAAGTTACAAAAACGGATTCAATACGAAGCAAAAAAGCAAAAAAAAGGCTCGCAAAGCGAGCCAAATTCAATTATCCTTTTTTGAATACGTATATCCTATTGCAATGCATTAACATGAATAGACAGCGAACTCTTAATGTTTGCAGCCTTATTCTTATGAATAACATTTCTCTTCGCTAATTTATCAATCATTGATGAAACCTTAGGAAGCATCTCTTGAGCCGCATTTTTGTCGCTAGTATCCCTTAACTGCTTAATAGCATTACGGGTAGTGCGCGCATGGTACTTGTTATGAACCCTTTTTGATTGATCCTGACGAATTCTCTTAATTGCTGACTTGTGGTTTGCCATGATGCTATTTATTATGATAAACAATGTAGTAGCCCGTAGGGGAATCGAACCCCTGTTACCAGGATGAAAACCTGGCGTCCTAACCCCTAGACGAACGGGCCATTATTTCAAAAAACTTTACATGACTTGTTGTAAAGCGGCTGCAAAGGTAAATAAATAAATATTTATTGCAAAATAAAACAGAAGTTTTTTTGTTATTGTTTGAAAGTATACCGTATGGCTAAGCCTGAATTGAACCAAACGCCTGGTTTCTGAATAATATTGAGTACGGGTAGGATGTCTATTCCAATGGAAATAGGAACTTCAGCAAAAACATACTCTAATCCAATAACTCCATCAATACCAAGGGTAAGTTCTTCTCCCCTCCAGGGGTTATCATCATCGTCATCACCATTTGCGATAGCAAGATGAGCACCTCCTCCATAGTACCAAGATAAACCGGGCAAATCGGGTATTGGGTTATGAAATTGGTATAACCCCGTTATTCCAAAACCTCCCCAGCCAAATGATGCAATGCCCTCAACTGCTGATTTATTATCTAGAAAGTGCTTAACAGTAATCCCTGAGGGGTAACCTCCCTTTAAGCCAAGGCCTGTTTTGTAAGTTTGCTGGGCACTTGCTGTTAATCCTCCCAATAGTGCTCCTGTTAAAAGTATAAAAAGGGTCATTTTTTTCATAAATATATTTCTTTAATTGTTCAAGTATGTTTTTAGTCAAAATCGAGTTCTTCCATTGCTGGCAGATGTTTTACCTGTTTATAGTATTTTGTTATTTTCTCTTCATTTTCGTCATCGGGTTGACCTGTTTTTCTAAACCCTATCTTTTTTAACGAAGCCATGGCCGCTTTATTATTCAGATCGGCTTCAACAAGCAAGGTTTTAAAACTTTCTTCTTGCGATGCCCAATCGATTATTGCTTGTACAACCTCTGTGGCATATCCATTCTGGCGGAATGGCTTTTCTATGCTAAAGAATATTTCAACTTCGCCATTTCTGTTGGGCATGCCATTAAAGATAAACTGTCCAATAATTACCTTTTGCTTTCGATGAATAAAAACCCATAGGGTATGGAACAGGTAATCGGTGCTTTTGTTGTGCCATACTTCCGGAGTGCGTTCAACTGCTTCGTTGAGTTCCTCTTTGTAGGCTTGGTTGAGTTCTAATCCTGAGAGTTTAAGGTTGTATTTATTCTCAAACTGTGCCCTCGATTTAATAAACTGTTTCAGGTCGTCAATGCGCAGAGGAACTATGTCTATGTTTTGACTAGCAAGCATCATATTTTTGTTGGTATTGAATTAGAATTTAAGGTATCGCTTCGGAAAATCATCATCTTCAACTACAACATTGGCAATTCTGTCAAGATCGAGGTTTGCAAAGTTTCCCGATGACATGAAAAGCAAATTGGC
This sequence comes from uncultured Bacteroidales bacterium, assembly GCA_937915475.1. Classification (GTDB taxonomy): domain Bacteria; phylum Bacteroidota; class Bacteroidia; order Bacteroidales; family Tenuifilaceae; genus Perlabentimonas. The sequence continues at coordinate 34,704 of CALGIR010000004.1, read as the reverse complement.
GTTGTGCCAAGGTTGTTTGAGTATATAGTGGTGTAAATCTCTCGAGTTGTTAAATACCTTGATGCTCGTATTGCCAAACTTTTGCTTGACAAAACTGGGGTCTAATGGCGGCAATTTTTTGAGTTCAATGGTTTGTGGACTGTAGAAAATAATTGGGAAATCGGCATCGTTCAGCGCACCATTGTATTCATCTAAAAAAGTTTTATTAAGGCTGCTAAAGGTATGAAGCTCAAGGCAAGCCACCAAGGTTCTTGTTGGATAGGCTTCTTTTAGCGCCTTAACGGTAGCTTTTACTTTTGAGGGGGCATGGGCAAAATCAACAAAAACCTCAACCGAATCATTGAAGTTCAATCTCTGCATTCGTTTAGCAGCACCCAAAAATGTGGCAATGGCGCTGTAAAATTGAGCATTTGTTACCCCAAGCATATTACAAACACTTTTAGCAGCGGCAATATTTTCCATATTGTGTTTGCCAAACACTTTAACCTCTACTAATTCACCTTCGGTTTTTAGATAGGTTTTATCCCCATTAACTTCAAAGGGGTGTTCGCTATAAGGAGAAAGAGTTACATCTTTGGGAGCATGTTTGGTAATCTGTAGAACTTGCTTATCGTTTTTGCAGAATACAAGGTTGCCACTGGGTTGTATTGTTTTTACAAACAGTTCAAATTGCTTTGCATAGAACTCTTTTGTTGGAAAAACGTTTATATGATCCCATGCAATGCCTGATATAACGGCAATGTGTGGTTTGTATAGATGAAACTTTGGTCGTGCATCTATGGGAGAGGTTAGGTACTCGTCACCCTCAAAAACGGCTATATTGGTATCGTCCGATAGCCCAACCATGTTCCTAAAACCTTCAATTTGGGCGCCCACCATATAATCGAATTTTAGTCCCGATTCTTTTAATACGTGCATAACCATTGACGTGATGGTTGTTTTGCCATGGCTACCACCTATTACAACTCTGGTTTTGTTTTTTGTTTGTTCGTAAAGATATTCGGGGTATGAGAATATTTTCAGTCCAAGTTCTTTTGCTCTGATGAGTTCTGGGTTATCAGCCCTAGCATGCATTCCGAGCACAATGGCATCCAGTTCTTCTGTAATTCTATTGGGGAACCATCCTGTTTTGTCAGGAAGCAGTCCGTTGCTCTTTAGCCGGCCGTGCGATGGTTCAAAAATTTCGTCATCTGAACCACTAATTGCATAGCCTTTCTGTTTAAGGACAATAGCCAAATTGTGCATTGCACTGCCACCGATGGCAATAAAATGTATTCTCATAGTATGCATTTACGCAAAGTTATGGAAAAAAGTATAGTGAGGCTACTAATGCTACTGAAATCAGTGAATAAAGTAAAAAGCTTTGTGGTTTGATTTTTTGGCAACCCACAAAGTTTCATATGCAGTAAAATGGATTTCCCCTTTTGTTGATTTAAGCTACCTTCAAATTCTCTGTTTGCCTATGCATGGCCTTGTATGCCAGTAAGGCAATCTGGTTTAGGCTAACTACATTCTTCTCAATGCCAGTTTCAAACTGAATATTGAATTGCTTTTCGACTAAGAAAATGAGTTGATTGATATCCCATGCATCTAGGCCGAGTTCATCATAAAGGTTTGCCTTATAGTGGTTTGTGGCTTCTTTGAGTCTAAAATTAGCCATTAGTGTCCATCTAATTTTATTGTAAATATCTGATTGCGACATATTAGTTTGTGTTTTTTAATTACTCTTCTATGACTGAAAGATTCAATGGATTGCTGATGGTGACAAAATCTATACCCTTTTTCTCTTCAATCAAATTGAAGATGCATAAAGTGGGCTTAAGGTTGCTTTGAGAATAAAAAAATAATTGCTGGTTTAGGCAGCTAAAGCATAAAAGGAGAGGATTTTCTTCATACCCTTTTAGGGATGAGGTAAATGAAGAAAATCAGGTTTTTTTGAGTATAAAAACGAATAACTACATAAAACTAGATATCCTTTACCATTAAGTTTTCATCAAGTTTATCTATGCTGTCAACAAATGCTTCATATATCTCATTTACCTTATCGAGTGTGGGGTTCGTTAGTTGGATATTTGCCCCAGAGTTGTCGAGGGTATTAAATACATACGATACGGTAAATTTATCGATGTTTTGGGCAGGCTGAAAAGCGGGTGTTTTGGGCTCTGAGGTATATGACATTGAAAGGATATTGCACTCCACAAGTTTATTTAAAAGAATCTGTATCAAGCGTATGGGCAGTTTAAGTTCCTTGGATAACTCCTGCGAGGTAAAGGGCGGTTCACCGCCAGTAAATCGGCCAATTATTCGGTTAAGAACCAAAACGGATAGGGCTTTACTGGATTTGTTGCTCATAGTTTTTGTTTCGGCCTCAAACTCATGTAAATTCTGGTTCTGATGTGAGAAAGATATTTCGGCACCAAAAAGCACAATTAGCCAGCTAATTCTTAGCCAGGCCAAAAACAAGGGTATCGCAGCAAAACTCCCGTAAATTGCATTATACTTTGACATGCCAATCTGAAAATCGATATAAACCCACTGGGTAATCATAAAAGCCGAACCAGCAACGATTCCTGCGATTATACCAGATAAGATGTTTACTTTAGTGTTGGGCATCACTATGTAAAGCAGGGTAAAAGCAACCCACACGATGATATAGGGTGCGAGCTTAAGAAGAAACATTATTAAGGGAGCAACGTAGCTAATTAGCTCAATTTTTGCAGCAAGGCTGGTGAGATGTGTGGCCACAAAAACGTTTATTCCGCTTGCTGCAATAAGTAAAACAGGAGCAATAAGCATTATCGATAGGTAATCGGCAAATTTTCGGGCATAGGGGCGAGATGTTCTAATCTGCCAAATGTCGTTAAATGAACGCTCGATATGATTAAAAACCTTTAGTACAGAGTAGAATAAAACTACTACTCCAATACCTGCAATTAAACCTCCGCCAGTATTCTTAAGTAGATTGTTGGAAAAAGAAATTACCTGAGACAAAATTTCTTGCTGACCCTCAAAGTTTTCTAGCAGCTGGTTTTCCATGTACTTTTCAACCCCAAAACCTTTAGCAATGCCAAATCCCATTGCTAATATTGGTACAATTGACATAAGCGTGAAGTAGGTTAGGGCAGAGGCACGCAAAGTAACTCTATCCTCAATAAAACCTCTATATGCTAACATTAATATCCTAAGCGTGTGGTAAAAAATACGGCGAGGTAGTGGGTAATCTTTTAGCTGTATATTCCATATTTTTTTTGTTAAAAAGTGTTTTATCTTTTTGATATTTAAAAAAGATTTTTTTTTGCCTTTCCTTGCTGCCATCATAATTGATAAGGGTTTTGGAGTTTAAAACAAGTAAAAGTAACTAAAAATGTTGTTTTCTCCCTGCGGGCTATTGGGTTTAATTTATAATGTATATATTTATATGTGTTAATGGAGTTTTAAAAGCTAAAAATAGACAGATGGAGGGTGGTCAAAATAAAGTGGAGATTATTGATACATTTACCTTTCAAACTAATGATACCTTTGTGCACCTTAGCTTCGACCAAACTTAGATTCTGGGCGATCCTAAAAAGCTCACTCATCAAAATCAAGAAAAATGTTTAAAATTGCACTTGTTACAGTCGTTGCACTTTTGCCTATCTCCAATCCATTTAGTACGATACCCCTGTATTTGTCGCTTACCGCAGGACAGTCTAAGGAGTGGTCTAGGCAACAAGCGCTAAAGGCTGCTATTTATATGGCTGGTATCCTGCTTGTCTTTCTTTGGGGCGGTGCCTTAATTAAAGAGTTCTTTGGGATTTCGATTCCTGCTATTCGTGTTGCAGGTGGGGTAATCATTATGCGAGTGGGTTTTAATATGCTCAATCCAAAGGATTCTGATGATATTTCGGAAGAGGCCAAACAAGAATCTAAGACGAAAAGTGATATTGCCTTCACACCTCTGGCCATGCCTTCTTTAAGTGGTCCTGGTTCTATTTCTGTAGTTATTAGCATGGCTGCTGCATCGGAAGATATCCTAGGTTATCTTGGTGTCTCTATCGGTATCTTGGTTGTTGTATTTGTAGCTTGGCTTTCCATGCGTGGTGCCCCATTAATCTCCCGGCTTTTAGGAGTTACAGGCCTTGATGCGCTCACAAGAATTATGGGATTTATCCTTATCTGTATTGCATTTCAGTTTATATTCGATGGCCTTGGAGGATTCATTAGTAGTGAATACTTCTTACAACCCATCATCGAAAACTTAAAATTGATGCTAAACCAATAGGGCAAATAGTAATTGGTATAAAATATCATTGTTGTCTTTCTTTGCTGTGAAAATAATTGTCAGTTTTTTGGGGTATTAAAAACAAGTACAAGTAGCTAAAAACGTTGTTTCTTCCTGCTGGCTATTGGTTTAAATGTATTGTACTAATTTAGCGCAAAATACTTTAGGGTGATTAAAAACAATAGAGGAATTCTTGTTGCCAAGATTTCCGTTGCCGTTCTAGCTTATGGATTTGTTGCAGTTAGGCTATCAAAGGAAGATTTTAGCCAGGTAGAATCCATCTTTCAGCAGATTCCAACATCAAACCTATGGGTAATAGTTTTAGTGCTATTACTTATGCCCATAAACTGGATGATTGAGGCCGTTAAATGGAAATTTGCGCTCAGAAGCGTTGAGCTGATAAGCATTGGGGTTGCAGTAAAAACGGTACTATATGGCGTGGGTGTTGGTCTTTTTACTCCTAATAGAATAGGCGACCCCATTGGCCGTGTTGCTTTACTTAAAACGGAGAGAAAAGCCGAAGCAGGAATTTTGGCTGTTCAGTGTGGGTTTGCCCAGCAGTTGGCCACCATAATCTTTGGCCTTTTTGGTATGTTCATTTTGGGCAGCCAGGTGGGGGTTAACCATTATTTTAAAAACCCCTTGGTCATAATTTGCGTAGTGCTGTCACTTTTTATTGCGGGTTTATTTGTTTTTGGTAATGGGTTTGTTGCGAAGGTTATGGCAAAGTTCAATGTTTTTAAAAGAATGGGCTTGGATGTTGCTCTCATTTCTAAAGTTCCAGTTTCAAGTGCTTTGGTTGTTCAATTACATAGCCTTTTAAGGTATCTGGTCTTTTCCACACAGTTTGTGCTTCTGTTATATCTTTTTGGGTATAGTTCAGGTTTGAGTCAAGCGTATGCTTCAGTTTTTGCAACCTATCTTTTTGCAAGCCTTATCCCAGTGCTTTCAATTGCAGATGCCGGAGTTCGATCGGGTTTTGCAGTAATATTTGTGGGTGCATTTTGGAATCATCCAGCTGCCATTGTGCTTGCTACTCACGCTGTTTGGATGCTCAATATTGCGCTACCCGCACTGTTGGCTGTTTGGTTGCCCTTTTCAAGTAAACGCAGGTAACTGTTAGTCTCTGCTCAAATTGATATGCTACAAAACACACTCACTACTATATTACGCTCATTTTTACTTACAATGCTAATAAGTTTGTAAATTTGTGCCTCGATACTAAATAAATAAACATATAGGTTATGGCAGAGAATATAAACGATCCTAAATTGTTCTCCGATTTCCCGCCGGTGTCAACCGAAGCATGGGAAGAGGCAATAAAGAAGGATTTGAAAGGTGCCGACTACGACAAAAGGTTGGTATGGAAAACCATGGAGGGTTTTAGCGTTAAACCTTACTATCGGGCTGAAGATTTAGAGAATATTAAGAGCACTCACGCCTTGCCTGGTGAGTTTCCTTATGCCCGAGGGGTTAATACCGATTCGAATAGCTGGCTTGTAAGGCAAGATTTTGATGCTTGCGATGTACAGCAAGCCAATAAAAAAGCGGTAGATGCACTTAAAAGAGGAGCCGATTCGGTTGGCTTTGTTACTTGTGCCGATTGTAAACCATCGGTTGATAGTGTATCAAAACTGATTACTGGCATCGATCCTACTGAACATGAGGTTAACTTCGTTTCGGGCTGCAATTCTAGGATCATATTGCCCGTGCTAATCGATGCATTTAAAAAGGCCAATGTTGATATTACAAAGGCCAAGGGATCGTTCGATTATAGTCCTCTTGCTGCACTTTCGTTAAGCGGAAAGTTTTGTGTTGATGAGGAAACAGCAGCCCAGCGTACTCTTGAGGTTTTTAACAGCGGTAAAGCGCTGTCAAACTTTAAGTTAATTGCTGTAAGAGGCGATATTTTCCGTAATGCAGGGTCATCCATTACCCAAGAACTAGCTTTTGCAATAGCCATGGGCGTTGAGTACGTTAATTGGCTAACCGAAAAAGGGGTTAGCGTTACCGATGCTTTTAGTAAGATGTCCTTTACCTTTGCCGTAGGTTCGAACTACTTTATGGAAATTGCGAAATTTAGGGCTATTCGTTTGCTTTGGGCAAAGGTTGCTGAGGCTTATTCTTGCCCAAATTGCAAACCTATTACCGTACATGCTACTAACTCAATGTGGAACAAAACCGTTTACGATCCATACATAAACATGCTCCGCACTACTACCGAAACCATGGCGGCAAGCCTTGGCGGAGTGAATAGTTTTACTGTACTTCCATTCGATGCTCCTTATCAAAAGCAAACCGCATTCTCCGAAAGGGTTGCCCGTAATCAGCAGATAATTGTTAAAGAGGAAGCCTATTTCGATAAGGTGGTCGATCCGGCTGCGGGTAGTTACTATATCGAAACCTTAACCCAATCGGTTATTAAGCATGCATGGGATCTGTTTTTGAAAGTTCAAGATTTGGGAGGTTACGTAAAAGCCTTTACCGATGGATTTATTCAGAATGAGATTAAAACGCTAGCCGACAAGCGTGAGTCAAATATCGCAACGCGTAGGCAAACCGTTCTTGGGACAAACCAGTACCCTAACTTTACCGAGGTTGCGGACCCAAAGGTTGTGAGTATAGAAACTGTTAAAAAACCTGAGGTGCAGATACCCGCCGATGCAATATGCGAGCCTCTTAATCAATTTAGAGGGTCACAAGCATTTGAGGAGTTAAGGTACAGAACCGATGTTTCTGGCAAGCGCCCTAAGGCGTTTATGCTTGCAGTCGGAAACGTTTCATTCCGGAGGGCTCGGGCACAGTTTAGCTGCAATTTCTTTGCTTGCGCTGGCTTTGAGGTAGTTGATAATATTGGTTTTAAAACTGTTGATGAGGGCATTAAAGCTGCGCTTGATGCCAAAAGCGATATAGTAGTTATTTGCTCATCCGATGACGAATACGAAACCCTTGCTCCTGAGGCATTCGAAAAGCTTAACAACAAGGCTATATTTACTGTAGCTGGTGCGCCTGCTTGCAGACCTGCACTTGAAGCAAAAGGGATTAAGAATTTTATCAACGTAAAAAGTAATGTGCTAGAGACCCTGAGAGAGTATCAGAGGTTATTAAATATTTAACACAGCAGTAAGGCAAAACAAGGGATATTGTCGAGAGGTTAAAAGGTTGTATTAAAGTAAGTTATTGATAGTATTCCGCACAAAGTAGTAACCTAGAGTCTCAGTGTTTAAAAATACAAAATAGACTATGAAACCAGATTTCAAAAAAATAAATATCAATCAGGAGTATTCAGCCAAAGAGGTAAAAGACTCTAAAGATGGTTTTCTTACCCCTGAGCAGATTACTATAAACCCTGTTTATAGTAAGGCCGACTTGGAAGGGTTGGAGCACTTGAACTATGCAGCAGGTCTTTCGCCATTTTTGCGAGGGCCATATAGCACCATGTACGTTAATAGGGCATGGACGGTTCGCCAATATGCCGGTTTCTCAACAGCCGAGGAGTCGAACGCATTTTATCGCCGTAATTTGGCCGCAGGCCAAAAGGGTTTATCCGTTGCATTCGACCTAGCAACCCACCGTGGTTACGATAGCGATCACCCACGTGTAGTTGGCGATGTTGGTAAGGCTGGAGTTGCTATCGATTCCATTGAGGATATGAAAATCCTTTTCGATGGTATTCCCTTGGACCAAATGTCGGTATCGATGACTATGAATGGTGCCGTGCTGCCCATTATGGCTTTTTACATTGGAGCGGCATTGGAGCAGGGTGCAACCCTTGAGCAGTTAGCTGGTACAATTCAGAATGATATTCTAAAGGAGTTCATGGTGCGTAATACTTACATCTACCCACCTGAGTTCTCCATGAGGATTATTGCCGATATTTTCCAGTATGCCGCCAAGAATATGCCCAAGTTCAATAGCATATCCATTTCGGGATACCACATGCAGGAAGCTGGTGCAACTGCCGATATTGAGCTGGCATACACTCTAGCCGATGGGCTTGAGTATCTTCGTACTGGTGTAAACTCTGGTATGGATATCGATACTTTTGCACCTCGTCTTTCGTTCTTTTGGGGAATTGGGATGAACCATTTTATGGAAATTGCCAAGTTGCGTGCTGCACGAATACTTTGGGCTAAGATTGTGAAGCAATTTAATCCTAAAAATCCAAAATCACTTGCTTTACGTACGCACAGCCAAACATCGGGCTGGAGTTTAACGGAGCAGGATCCGTACAATAACGTGGCACGTACTTGCATAGAGGCAATGGCCGCTGCACTTGGTCATACGCAGAGTTTGCACACCAATGCCTTGGATGAGGCAATTGCTTTACCCACTGATTTTTCGGCTCGTATTGCACGTAATACACAGATATATCTTCAGGAGGAAACCGATATTACCCGTTCTGTTGACCCATGGGCAGGGTCGTACTATGTTGAGAAATTGACCCACGAAATTACGCACAAAGCATGGACACTTATTCAGGAGGTTGAGGAGCTTGGCGGTATGGCAAAAGCCATTGAAACGGGTATTCCTAAGATGCGGATTGAGGAGGCATCAGCACGAAAGCAAGCCCGAATCGATTCTGGGAAAGATTCCATTGTTGGAATTAACAAGTATAGACTAGAGAAGGAAGATCCAATTGATATTTTGGATGTTGATAATACAGCGGTACGCGATAGCCAAATTCGTCGTCTTAAAGAGATAAAGGCAAATAGGAATGAGGCAAAAGTGCAAGAAAGTCTTGAAGCAATTACCCATTGTGCTAAAACAGGTGAAGGTAACATCCTCGAACTTTCTGTTGAGGCAGCTAGACTTCGGGCTACACTTGGCGAGATATCCGATGCTTGTGAGAAGGTTGCAGGACGCTACAAAGCAGTTATACGTTCAATTTCAGGAGTTTATTCAGCAGAATCTATGAATGATAATAGTTTTAACGAAGCACGCGAACTTTGTGAGAAGTTCGCCAAGTTAGAGGGCCGTCAGCCCCGCATTATGATTGCAAAGATGGGGCAGGATGGTCACGACCGTGGAGCCAAAGTGGTTGCAACGGGCTATGCCGATATAGGTTTCGACGTAGATATAGGTCCTCTATTTCAAACACCAGCCGAAGCTGCTAAACAAGCTGTTGAGAATGATGTTCATCTTCTTGGCGTGTCGAGTTTGGCTGCTGGGCATAAAACATTGGTGCCAGAAGTAATGGAGGAGTTAAAGAAACTTGGACGTGAGGATATTATGGTTATCTGCGGTGGGGTAATACCTGCTCAAGATTACCAATACCTATACGATAAAGGTGTTGCAGCAATTTTTGGGCCTGGCTCACCCGTGTCCGTTGCAGGCAAGCAAATACTAGATCTTTTGCTTCAGCGATTTGAGTAAAAGTTTGATGATATTATAAAAAAGGTCATTGGGGTGATTCCCAATGGCCTTTTTGTATTTATCCCTCCAATAATTTTATCTATTTTATTAGTTAGTATAATGGAGAATTACTTAAGATAGACTAGCCCAAAACAGTTGTTGGGTAAAGTTAGTGGCTTGCGTAAAAAAGAAATAATAAACAGACAATAACAGGATATGGAACTAGCATACATTGAAGGAAAGACGTTTGACAAAATTGATTTTAAAGAAAAGCCTTTGACAAAAGGGGAATACGAAAATTGCCATTTCCAAAATTGCGACTTATCAAACTGCGACTTATCAAATTACATGTTTACCGATTGTGAGTTTTTGGATTGTAATTTAAGCTTGGCTAATCTGCCAATGACCGCATTTCGTGACATACAATTTAAGGATTGTAAAATGTTGGGGCTACGTTTTGATAACTGTGATGAATTTGGACTTTCCTTTAGTTTTGAGAATTGCACTTTAAATCATTCCTCATTTTTTAAAGTAAAAATCATTAAAACAACCTTTAAGGATGTTCAATTACAGGAGGTTGATTTTACTGAGGCTGACTTGACCAGTTCGGTGTTTGATAATTGCGACTTAACAGGTGCAACTTTTGATAATACTATTATTGAGAAAGCAGATTTTTCTACCTCCTATGGTTATTCAATTGACCCAGAAATTAATCGAATTAAGAAAGCAAAATTTTCTATTCATGGCATTGCTGGCCTTTTAGAAAAGTACGATTTGAAAATAAGTTAGTCGGGAAACGGTTTAATAATGGCTTCTGATCAAAGAGGTTAACTTTAAGAGAGTAGTAGTCATAAATATCATTTAATTGTTTTGAAGATAATTCAGACCATTCAATCTTTATTTCCATGATTTGACTCTCTTTTTTAATTCTTCATGTGAAATTACTCGACCGTTTGCTTTGTCTTGTTTTGCCTGGTCAATCATTTCATGGAATTCTTCCAACGACATAGGTTTTAGTTCTTTTTATATTGTCTTTCTCTCTCTATTCTAATAAAAATTCTAGTTTCTCAATGATACTTTCATCAGAGATTCTTAGAAGTTCTTCTATTAGATTCAGTTTTCTTGCTTGTATGTTCATCTCATCAATCTTTACATACTACATTCCACAAATATAACGAGTTTCGATTGAAAGTGTATTGGTTGTTCGTCTCTTTGCTTGTTCCCAACTAAGCAGTGGACTAGTGCAATTTTAGTCCAATTAAATGGATAAACTCCTCCCGAGTTTTTGTTTGTGATAGAAATACACCCGTAAATGCCGATGTTGTGGTAACTGAGTTTTGCTTCTGTATACCGCGCATTTGCATGCACATGTGTGCTGCCTCAATTACAACTGCAACTCCCATTGGGTTTAGGGTTTCCTGAATGCAGTCCCTAATTTGCATGGTGAGTCGCTCCTGTACCTGGAGCCTTCGGGCAAAAGCATCAACAACCCGTGCTATTTTACTTAAACCTGTAATTTGTTCGTTGGGTATGTAGGCCACATGGGCTTTTCCGTAAAAAGGGATCATGTGGTGCTCGCACATTGAGTATAGCTCAATATCCTTAACAATAACCATTTGCTTATAGTCCTCGTTAAATTTGGCGCTGTTTAGGATTTCCCTAGGGTCAAGGTTATAACCGTGGGTAAGAAATTGTATTGCTTTTGCAACTCGCATTGGGGTATCTTTCAAACCCTCTCTATCTACATCTTCCCCAATTAGGTCGAGAATGCTTTTGTAGTTCTGGGCTAGTTTTTTAGTTTTCTCAGCGTTCCAGCGTTCTACCTTCTCGTATCCCTCGTTTTCATGAAGTAAGGCGTCGTCGTTTATATTTTCAATGTTCATGGTATGTTTTTTACAAAAATACGAATTGATATCTTAAACTTAGTCCAAATGCTTGCTATTCTCCAAAATACTCCACATAGTTGTTCTCGGTTTCTTGAATTTTAACCCTATGGATTTCTGCACCCAAATTTTTTATGGGATTCTTGAGCTTATTCCAGATAAAAACAGCAATGTTTTCAGTTGATGGTATAATTCCACTTAAGAAATCCACATCAACATTTAGGTTTTTGTGGTCAACTTTTTCAATGATTTCTTTCTTAATAAGCTCACTAAGGTGTTTTAGGTTAAGCACGTATCCGGTTGTATCGTTTATTTCCCCCTTAATCGTAACAAACAGCTGGTAGTTATGCCCATGCCAATTGGGGTGCGAGCATTGTCCGTATAGTTCAAAGTTTTCCTCATCTGTAAGGTCGGGTTTAAAAAGGCGGTGTGCAGAAGAGAACCTCTCGCGGCGGGTTAAATATGCAACTGGCATAGTAGTAAAGTGTTAATTATTAAACCAAAGATATGCTTTTTCAATGTTTTTTTAGGGTATTAGGTTCAAGAAGTAATCGTTTTTGTACATTTATAGCAAAATTGATGATAATTAAAAGGATAACATCTGCTGTATGGTAAATGTTTGTGGTGTTGATATTGAAATTAAACTAATGGTTGTTGCAGCAATAAGTCTAACAAATTCGTCATTATAGCATAATAATAACACTGAAGAATGGAACCAATTAGAACTACAACTGAGGGACAGGTAACTGGCATTATTGGGATTGTATTGGGCATTATAGCGCTAATTGTTGCATTTATACCTTGTATAGGTGTGGTTGCTTTTTTACCAGGAGGTTTGGCAATTATTTTTAGCGTAATATCAATAGTTCAGGCAACCAAAGGAAACGGCTCAAAGGGTTTAGGTATTGCTGCACTAATTGTTTCAGTTTTGGCAACTCTTCTTGCTGCGGCATGGCTTCTTCTTTTTAGCGGACTTTCTATTATTGCTAATGAGTCTATTAAGGATCCGAAAACCGTTAAAAGGATTGAGCAGGCAATAAAAGAGGCCTTTAACGATGAAGGGGATGATTTGCCTAGCAAACAGCGAATTGATAGCCTTGAAAACAGGTTGAGGGCTATTGAGAAAGAGAAGGACAATGAGAAAAAAGAGAACGAATAGCAATTCCTTTAGTTAATACGATTGGGTTAAATGAATATTGAGATTAAACACACTAAAGGCAATAAGTACTTAGTTTCGTGGATTTTGATGTCGTTAATTAGTCTAGTTACTGTATTTGTAATACATCTGATAATCTATGCTATTTTCTATTACGGAAAGGTTGTGTTTATTGAGCAGCTCACACGCACTCCAATAATCCTTTATTTCTATGCTCTTATTTTTCCTGGAGCAATTGTGCATAGTTACAAGCCTGTACATCTGGAGGTTGGGCATGGAGGTGAGGTTGATCCCATGCTTATAAAAGACTATTTTTTAAAGCGAGGATATGTTGAGCTAGCTGATGGAAATGGATTTTTTAAAGTGGCAGCTCAGAAATGGTTCGATAGATTATTTAAGGGTTCAAAGCAGATTGTAGTAAACTATACAAAAACAAATGTTGAGATAATTTTACCTGCAAATAAGTTATACGAAGTTCATCATGGGTTTAAGTTCCAGAAGATATTTATTAGGTAAATAAACTTGAGAAAATAGAAGAGGAATGGATCAGAGGTTAGTTTCCTACAGAAAGATTAATCTGCTATTTTTGGCTGTTATTATTGGAGTTTTTGTTTATTCCCTATTATTTAGCCTTGGGCAACATCCAATACCATCCTTTTTCACCGATATTAGTGGTATCGTTTCACCAAGTAAGGGACTTTCGGCTGCCTTTTCACAACTGGTAAGAGGCAATTATGCCGATGCACAGCGCAACAATCCTCACGTTTTGCAAATATTCTCATTCTTTGCTTTACAGCTAATGCTTAGGGTTTTCTTTTTACTTTTAATAAGGCTAAAAGCAAAAACTGTTCGCTGTATTATCTGGGTTGATATCGGTGTATCGCTGATGCTGTTTTTATGGTGCTTCGCACCATTCATCCGCTTTACTTTTAACCTATTCCTAAACTCCTTTTAGAATTTCGTTTAAAGCTAGTTTATTGCCTGCTCGTATACCCTTTGGTGTCTGGCTTAATGTGCCACACTCGGTAAAATGGTCGTGCTGATAGTATAGGTAGTAGTTCTTACCAATTGCCTCATTCAAAAAAGTTTCCTTTTCTTCTATGGAGACCAATGGTTCAACATCGTAACTTGCATTCCATGCTAGGTGAATGTGGGCTGTTGACGGAAAGAGATCGGCAGTATATACTAGTTTTTTGCCGTTGGGTAATTCAATAATTGGTATCATCTGTCCCTTTGTGTGGCCATTGAAAAAACGCAGCTCAATACCGGGCATTAGTTCGCCTTCTTTTTTAATAAGATTGAGTAGCCCAAGATCTTTAATGGGGAGTATGTTATCCATCATAAAAGAATCGGCCTCTCTTATATTGGGGTTTAAAGCCGAATCCCATTGTGCTTGACTTATGTGGTATTTTGCATTAGGGAAAACTGGGTAGTAGTTTCCGCTTTTATCAACCCCTATTCCGCCACCGCAATGATCGTAATGCAGATGTGTGTGGATTACATCGGTAATATCCGAAGGTTTATACCCTAAATTTGCTAACCCCTCAATTAGTCCCTCCCCACCAAAAAGGTAAAAATGGCGAAAGAACTTTTCACTTTGCTTGTCTCCAAAACCAGTGTCTATTAGAACAACTCGGTTGTTAGTTTCAATAACCAGTGAGCGTAAATCGAGAGGGATTAAATTATTTTCATCAGCAGGGTATTGCCGATTCCATAGTGCTTTTGGGACTACTCCAAACATGGTTCCCCCATCAATTAAAAAGGTTTGTATGTTAAATGATGATATTTTCATTGTAAAAGAAGTTTGGGTTAAAAAACTTTTGCGCACTACTGTCAACTGTAAGAGGATACTGAAATTGAATTAACAACACTCTTCTCGCTATGATAAAAGAACAGCTAAACGGCAGTATAGTTCCAATTAGAGCAACTAAATTGCAGTGCTTATTGGTGTTCGCTTCCTTAAAGCAAGGTGCGAAAATAACAAATAAAAACGAAAGAACTCTGACCCTCCTCAAAGTATAACTTTCTCTGCGTAATAGAATGAATTAGCTTAGAAAAAGGATTAGGAATGTTAAAAAAGCTATTGAAAATTTTTATAGTAGTTGAGTATTGGAAGCAAATAGAGCGTAATGTTTTTATATAAAACAAAAAACCCAGCATTTGCTGGGTTTGTGCGGATAAAGGGACTCGAACCCCCACGTCTTTCGACACTAGATCCTAAGTCTAGCGCGGCTACCAATTACGCCATATCCGCAATCAGGGTGCAAAGGTATATGCTTTTTTTTATTTTAACAAAAATTTTCGAATAAACTTTCTGTAACCTGCTTTTGGTTAATTGTAAGGTTGTTAACTCTTTATTAGTTGACACTCAAACTTGTTGGCTCGATATTTGTTTAATAACCAATTGGCAAACCTAGCATTTTGCCGTTTTTTCATTAACTTGTCAAAAATACCATGAATTTTCTTGCACACCTATACCTGTCGGGCGATAATGTAGATACAAGGATGGGGAATTTTATTGGCGATTATGTAAAGGGGCGCTCACTGGAACGCTATGCCGACGGAGTGCAAAAAGGAATATTTATCCATAGAGCCATTGATTTTTATACTGATACCCACCCTGCAACATTTGAGGTTCGACAACTTTTTAGAGAAGGATACAGAAAGTATGCTGGTGTTGTTGTAGATGTGTTTTTCGACCACTTTTTGGCTAGGTATTGGGCAACATTTTCCCCATTCCCATTAAAAGGTTTTACGCGCAAGTTTTACTACCAAATGATTTTGCGATACAGAGAGTTGCCCAAAAAGGTGCGAGGTGTTTTGCCTCTACTAATCCAAACCAATAGGCTGTATAGCTATCACAAGATTGAAGGTATGGAGCAAACGCTTCAGATTATGAGTAGGGTAACCTCTTTGCCTGATAGGACTGAGTTTGCAATTGAAACCTTAATATATAATTACTCGTTTATTAGGGATCAGTTTTTAATTTTTTTCCCCGATATTATCGATTATATTAAGGAGGAATACAACATTGTTCCTTCGGGTTGGGATGAGGACCTAATCAAGGCGGGAGCTATCGAGCTTAAGGAAAATAAAGAGAAGGATAGTGAATGACCATAAGGATGAACCTCCGTAACTGAAAAAGGGCAATGGAATCCCAATAACAGGAAAAAGACCTATGGTCATTGCAAGGTTAACGGTTATATGAAAGAAGAGAATTGACACTACGCCATATCCGTATATTCTAGCGAAGGCCTCTTTTTGCCTTTCGGCAAGAACTATTAGCCTTAGAAGCAAAGCAAGAAAGAGTCCAATTACAACAACCGATCCAACAAAGCCCCATTCTTCACCAACAGTACAGAAAATAAAATCAGTGCTTTGCTCTGGTACAAAATTGTACTTTGTTTGCGTGCCTTTAAGAAAACCTTTGCCTGTTAATCCACCCGAACCTATGGCTATTTTAGATTGATTTACATTGTACCCCCAGCCAAGTGGGTCGGTTTCAATACCTAGCAAATCGTTTATTCTATCTCTGTGGTGAATGGCGAGTACGTTATTAAATATATAGTTAACGCTAAAACTAAAAGTGGAGGCAGTGATAAAAAAGAGTAGCAGTACTAGAACGTGTCTTGCTTTATTAAGATAGGTGTAAATAATTACAGCGGGAATTGAGATGGCAATGGGTATCAAAATAAGGTAATAGGGCGATATGCTTAGGTCGAAAAATTCCGATACCCCATACAGAACCGCTGTTAGCCCAAAAAGGCCTATTGAGAAACGAACAGCATTTTTGTAATCCTTACTAATTAATGCAAAAAGAATTAGGGTTAAAAGTACAAGCCCCAATAGTATTATGTACTTGTTTAGGATAAGTACAAGCAAAAATAGTGTAATCATAAAACCAATAAATGCTAAAACCCAGTGGGGCATACCTTCGCTATAAAAAACCCAAACAAAAGCGGTGAACACCATTGCGCTTCCTGCATCGTTTTGCAAAAGAATTAGTACAACTGGGGCTAAAACTATTAGCGAAGTTTTGATGTATGATTTTAGAGAGCCAAGTTTAAATCCATACGAACTCATGTATTTTGCCAGAGCTAAACTTGTAGCAAACTTAGCAAACTCGGCTGGTTGGATTCTTAACCCTCCTAGCTGTATCCACGATTTTGATGCGTTAACTTCAACGCCAAAGAAGATAACAAAGACAAGTACTCCTAGTACTATAAAGTAGAAGAAGTTAGCAAATACCACGTAAAATCTTGAGTCGATGGTAAGAATAACAATGGCAATAAGTAAAGTTGCAATAATCCATATTAGCTGCATGCCGTATTGTTGCGAAGTATCGAAAATACTCGTATGCTCCTCAGAGAATACAGCAGCGTATATGTTTAGCCAACCCATTAATAGTAGGGTTAGAAAAATAATTACTACTGGCCAATCGAGCCAACGGGCTATGTTATTGCTTCTTCTTTTCACTTTTATCTATTAGAGTTGCATCCATCATTCGTTGTTCTAACCATTTCCGCTTAACCTCTCCGGTTAGGTATTTCTCAATCATAAGGCTGGCAATGGGTGCTGCCCATGTAGCTCCAAAACCAGCATTCTCAATAAATGCTGCAACTGCAATTTGAGGATTGTCTTTAGGGGCAAAGGCTACAAAAACAGAGTGATCTTTGCCATGGGGATTTTGTGAAGTGCCTGTTTTTCCGCATACTTCAATATCTGGAAGTGCCGCTATTCGTGCAGTACTACCACTACCAGGTTCTCCGTTTACTGCAAGGTACATACCTTCAATAATATAGTTGTACCAAAGAGAGTCAATGGTTGTATAGTTTTTAACCTTAAACCGAGGTTCAATATTTGGCTGGCCATCAATCTCCTTCACAAAATGAGGTGTGTAATACCATCCTTTATTGGCAATGGCAGCGGTCATATTAGCCATTTGTAAAGGAGTGGTTCCTAATTCACCCTGTCCAATAGCAAGTGATAGAATTGTGAGAGAACTCCAGCCACCCTTCCTAAAGTATCTATCGTAAAACTCGATGCTGGGAACAGTTCCTGCAAGTTCGTTGGGCTGATCGATGTTAAGCCTCTTGCCAAAGCCAAACGATTCAACATGGTTTTTCCATACGGTAAACCCTTGCTCTACTCCACCATGAGATGGTTTATCAATGATGTTTCGGAAAACATGGCAGTAATAGGTGTTGCACGATACCTGTATGGACTTTACTAAATCGGTTGGTGAAGGATGGTAATGACAGCCAACCCCTCTGCCAACTCGGTATCCTCCATCGCAGAAGTATTTTGTTTGAGGGAATACTGTCTTTTCTTCAAGACCAATCAATGCATTTACAATCTTAAATGTCGATCCTGGTGGATACAAGGCCATTAGTGCCCTGTTAAATAGAGGCTTTAATGTGTCAGAATCCAAGTCTTTAAAGTTTGCTGTACGAGGACGACCCACCAGTAGATTTGGGTCATAGTTTGGGCTTGATATCATGGCGAGTATTTCGCCAGTGTTAGGTTCAATAGCAACGATTCCACCTAACTTATTCCGCATTAACTCTTCGCCAAACTTCTGAAGTTCAATGTCGATACTCGCTGTAAGTTCTTTTCCTAGTACAGCAAGCGTGTCATATTTGCCCTCAGCATACGATCCCTTAATTCTGTTGTGCACATCAACCAGATAAACGTTAACGCCCTTTTTTCCGCGTAGTTCCTCCTCGAAGGTTCGTTCAAGTCCGCTAATGCCAATGTAATCTCCCATTCTGTAGTAGGAGTTTTCGCGTATTTTACGATCATCTACTTCACCAACGTAGCCCAAAAAGTGTGCTCCAATGCTATTGGGATAAGCTCTGAGTGTACGGGGTTGCACATAAAATCCCGGGAATTTGAAGAGTTTTTCTTGTAATCTGGCGTAGTCTTCGGCTGAAACCTGTTTTATGAAGATTGAAGGGCGGAATGATGAGTGAGCCCTTGCCTCATTAAGCCTGTTGTCAAGTTGTTTTTTGTTGATGCCTAGGATGTTGCAGAATTCTACGGTGTCGAAAGGTAGATTTTGTCTGGGAATTACCATAAGGTCGTAAGCGGCCTGATTGAATACTAGCAATTCGCCGTTCCTGTCGTAAATTAAGCCGCGAGCGGGGTATTGAGTAATGTAGCGAAGTACATTATTGCTTGCGGAAAGCCTGTATGATCGTTCTATAACCTGGAGGAAAAATAGGCGAATGGTTATGGTAAGGAATACGATAATTATTATTCCTGAAATAATATATTGTCTATTGTTACTAGCGAGCTGCAAAGTAGTGCTATTTCTTTAAGGTTAAAAACTGACCAATGAGGATGAACGTTGTTGTAACCAATGTGCTAAGAATTACCCTTATAAAGGTGTGAGCAAAGCTAGAAAAAGTAAATGATTCAATGAAGAACAGGCTTAAATGGTGCATAAAAATAAGGGTAATGCTATACTTTAGGAACCATGCGAACCCATTTACTCTTATGGATGGATTACCCATTTGGCCTATACCTTCGCGGTCAGTAAAAAGTCTTAGAACGTATGGGCGTAAAAATGCCATTAGTAGTGTAGCTGATGAGTGTATGCCAAAGGTATTCATAAAGGTATCAACTGTGAGACCCGTTAAAAAACCAATAATCAGAAGGAGCCAGCCTGATATTCCGTAGGGTAAAACCAGAATGAACATTACATAGATGTATGGATTGATGTAACCGCTCAGCTGGATGTTATTGAAAAAAAGAAGCTGAAGCAGCATCAAAATAATGAACAACCCAAAAAATCTAAAAATATTCTTTCCCATGAAGCCCTTAGTTTTATATACCTTCTAATTGTTTTCTTTCTTCCTTGTGTTTATTTGATACGAGCCACACGTTGTAAAGCTCCTTAAAATCTCTAAATAAGTCCACTTTTATGGTGTGAAAGTTAGATCCTATGCTACTAAAGGAGTTAATTGTCCCGATGGGAATATTCTCTGGAAAAATAGATGAGAATTCACTAGAAGTAATCGTATCACCCACACTTATTGGGACATGCTGCGGAATGTCACTAAGTATAACCTGTTGGTAGTTTTTTCCTTCCCAGTAGAGCGATCCGAAATGGTTACTCTTTTTTAGCTTTGCAGATATTTTTAAATCTATATTTAAAAGGGATATAACGGTAGAATAGTTTGGTGATACACCTGCAACAATTCCAACTATACCATTATTTGTTATTACTCCCATCTCAGTTTCCACACCGTGGTTGCTACCCTTATTTAAGGTTAGGTAATTGTACTGCTTATTTGTAGAGTTATTTATAATTTTTGCAGGGCTATACAGGTAAACCGAGTCAACAATAGTATCAGCCAATGTTTCGTGCAGGGTTTCAATTTTTGCTGATAGCACAGCAACCTGCTTTCGTAGCCTTAAGTTCTCTTGTGATAGTACACTATTAGTTTCCTTTAGCCTAAAGTAACTGCGAGTATTATCAATTTTAAAGTTTGCATAGCCTGAAATTGAGCGTGCAACGTTTTCAATCTTAGATTTTTGGTAATAGGTATGATTGCTCAGTAGCCAAAGTGAAAAAATTTCGAGTACTAAGAATAGTAAAACAAACTGGTGTTTATCGATAAAGCGAAGTAGATTGTTCATTTTACTTTAAAACGTTCAGTTCAATGGTATCAAAAAGCCAGGCTTGGTTACCTCATTAGGAATTGGAATCTACCCACATTTTTTAGCGCTATACCCGTTCCCCTTGCTACTGCGTGAAGGGGATCTTCAGCAACATGGAATGGTATGTTTATCTTATCGCTAAGTCTTTTGTCTAAACCTCTAAGTAGCGCACCACCACCAGCAAGGTAAATTCCCGATTGAACTATGTCTGAATAAAGTTCGGGGGGCGTTTGCTCTAGTACGCTGAGTATGGCGGTTTCCACCTTCGAAATCGATTTGTCGAGGCAGTGTGCAATTTCCTGGTACGATATTGGAATCTCAATGGGTAAGGCTGTCATCAGGTTTGGGCCTCGGGCTATGTAGTCCGATGGCTGATCCTCAAGATCTGGAAGTGCAGAGCCAACTGCAATTTTAATGTCTTCTGCTGTTCTATCCCCAATTTTGATGTTATGTTGATGCCTCATGTAGGCCTGAATATCGGCTGTAAAAGCATCACCAGCAAACCTAACAGATTGGTTGCAAACAATTCCACCAAGGCCAATAACTGCAATTTCTGATGTGCCGCCTCCAATATCAACTACCATACATCCATTGGGGGCTTCCACGTCAAGTCCAATACCTAATGCAGCAGCCATGGGCTCATAAATCATATATACATCACGGCCGCCTGCATGTTCTGCTGAGTCGCGTACGGCACGAATCTCAACCTCAGTACTTCCGCTAGGTATACAAATTACCATTCTGAGCGAAGGGGTAAAAAGACGACTCTTGGTGTTCATCATCTTTATCAGGCCTCTTATCATCTGCTCGGCAGCGTTAAAATCTGCAATAACACCATCGCGTAGCGGTCTGATGGTTCTGATATTCTCGTGAGTTTTACCATGCATCTGGCGAGCTTTTTCACCAATGGCTATAAGTTTGCCGGTTGCTTGGTCGATTGCAACAATTGATGGCTGGTCAACTACAACTTTATCATTATAGATAATAATCGTATTAGCTGTACCAAGGTCGATTGCAAGCTCTTGTGTGAAGAATGAAAATAGTCCCATTTATTGTAGTGTGTAAAGTTGTTTTTACTAATGTTTAAAATGCCTTATCCCTGTAAATACCATTGCAATTTTATTGCTGTTGCAGTATTCAATTGTTTCCTTATCGCGAACCGAACCCCCAGGCTGAATTACTGCTGTAATACCAGCATTATGGGCAATTTCAATAGAATCAGCAAAGGGGAAAAATGCGTCCGATGCCATAACTGCACCCTTTAAATCAAACTTAAAACCTTTAGCCTTTTTAATAGCATGCTTTAGCGCATCAACCCTTGACGTTTGCCCAACTCCACTGGCTATAAGTTGTCCGTTTTTAGCCAGAACAATGGCGTTCGATTTAGAGTGCTTTACAATGATATTGGCAAATAGCAAGTCGGTAATCTCCTGTTCTGTCAGATTTTGTTGGGTAACAACTTCGAGGTCTTCTCTGGTTTCGCTTTTGGTGTCCCTGTCCTGGGCCAGAACTCCATTTAGTATGCTTCGGAACTGTTTTGGCTGGAGGCACTCCTTGTTGAGCTGTAATAATATTCTGTTCTTTTTTGATTTTAGTATTTTTAGTGCTCCTTCGTCAAATTCTGGCGCAATAAGTACCTCCAAAAAGAGTTTGTCCATCTCTTTTGCAACGCTTTCATCAATGGGTTTATTCGTAATTATAACGCCACCAAATGCTGAGACTGGATCGCCTGATAGGGCATCCGTCCATGCATGTAGTAGGTTGTTTCTGGTTGCCAATCCGCATGCGTTGTTGTGCTTAAGGATTGCAACGGTGGGCTGGCTAAATTCTGCAATTAGATTGATGGCAGCATCAATGTCGAGCAGGTTATTGTATGATATTTCTTTTCCATGCAGCTGAGTAAAGACTTTGGCTAAATCTCCGTAAAACATGCCAGATTGATGAGGGTTCTCACCATACCTAAGCGTTTTTGCATGTTGTGTACTTTGCTTAAATGCTATGGGCTCTGCATCCTGCTGAAAGTAGTTGAAAATTGCGCTATCGTAATGGCTTGATGTATTGAAAGCCTCAAGGGCGAAATGCTTTCTCTGCTCAATGGATGTGCTGCACTTGCTTGCATCAAGTATGTTTGCCAGTTTTTTATACTGATTTCTCGACGAAACAATCAGAACATCCCTGTAATTTTTGGCAGCAGCTCGTATGAGAGAAATGCCTCCGATGTCAATTTTTTCAATAATATCTTGTTCCGATGACCCTTGCGCAACAGTTTGCTCAAAAGGGTAGAGGTCAACTATAACCAGATCAATTTCAGGAATTTCGTACTCCTTAAGCTGGGAAAGGTCATCCTCATTTTCTCTACGTGCAAGCAGTCCACCAAAAACTTTGGGGTGTAGCGTTTTAACACGACCCCCAAGAATAGAAGGATAGCCTGTTAGGCTTTCAACGGACTCGGCTTTAACTTCAGTATCTTCAATAAATTGGAGTGTGCCACCAGTTGAAAATATCTTAACGTTAAATCTGTTTAAGAGTTGAACGATTTCGCTTAAACCATCCTTATGGTAAACAGAGATGAGTGCTGTTTTAATTTGTTTCATTCGTTTGTCTGTCAATCGCTTAAGGCGCTTGATTGTTGGGTTAGGTATAAAAGTACGCTTAAACTAGGTACAAAAATGGCTAAAAGCTTCGAATTTTCCACTCTCAAACGGGTATAAATTAACAATATGTTACCTATTTTTTTAATTCGCTTTTTATACCTTTGGAGAATAAACCGAAATATTTGTATTGAACAAATCTTTTCTCCTAAAAGAGTAGCATGAAACAGATTAAATCTATGGTAATTCTAATGAAGGTTATGCGTGAGAGCATGAATTTTGCATATCAGTCAATTAGAGTAAATAAGATGCGCACTTTTCTTTCGCTTTTTGGAATTACCATTGGAATATTTGCCATTATTTCCGTTTTTACAATTCTCGATTCGTTGGAAAAGAATGTTCGGGATAGCCTCGAATCACTTGGCGATAATGTGGTGTACGTTCAAAAGTGGCCCTGGTCAATGGGTATGCTTCCTTGGTGGAAGTATGTAAATCGGCCCCAGCCTTCGGTTGATGATTTGGCAGAGATTAGGTTGCGCAGTCAATTTGCAAATTCTTCTGCTATAATGCTCAGTTTTAGGTCGATGGTTAAATACAGTAAAAACTCGGCTCCTAGTTCTCAAATATTGTCCATATCGGAACAGTATGAGGATATCAGATCCTTTGAGGTTTCCGAAGGCCGATACTTCTCGCCTTTTGAACTAACTTCGGGAAGGCATCTTGCTGTGTTAGGAAGTGAGTTGGCCAATGAACTGTTTTTGGGGTCAAATGCAGTAGGAGAAACCCTGAAAATTGGAGGCTATAATGTGGAGGTTATTGGAGTTTTAAAGAAGGAGGGTAAATCGGCTATAGGCGATGAAAGCCATGACAACCTAGCGATTATACCTATTGGTTTTGCCCGCTCATTTGTAGATATGCGTAGGGTAGGGTTAACCATAATGGTAAAAGCCATGGATGGTGTGCCAACCGATGAGCTAATTGATGAGCTAAGGGGGATATTAAGAACATTTAGAAGGATCAAACCCTTGGAGGAGGATAATTTTGCCCTTAATCAGGTTAGTCTGTTAAAGCAGGGGATTGATAATATTTTTGTGATGATTAATTTAGCTGGTTGGATTATTGGTGGGTTCTCTATTTTGGTGGGTGGTTTTGGAATTGCTAATATCATGTTTGTTTCGGTAAAAGAACGAACAAATATTATTGGAATTCAAAAAGCGTTGGGAGCCAAAAATTCTTTTATTCTTTTGCAGTTTTTATACGAGTCGGTATTGCTGTCAATTACGGGTGGTGCAATAGGGCTTTTTTTTATTTTTATTGGTACTACCCTCGTTAGCAATCTATCCGATTTCTCCATATCCTTAACATTCGACAATATACTGTTGGGTTTAATGGTGTCGGGTATAATCGGAATTATCTCAGGGTATGCACCTGCACGGAAAGCTTCAAGGTTAAGTCCAGTTGAAGCTATAAATACTAAATCTTAGCTAAATTGCCTTTCAATATGGTTGGTTAACTCAATAAACTCGCCAACGCTAAGCTGCTCTGGGCGTTTATCGAAAAGTGGATGGGGCTCCTTAGTATCGCCAAAAACGGAACGGATTGAGTTGCGAAGCATTTTTCGCCTTTGGTTAAATCCAGCTTTAACTACTTTTTGAAACAGTTTTTCATTGCAGTTTAATGTGCTTGTGCTGTTGCGGGTTAGCCTAATAACCGCCGATTTAACCTTTGGCGGCGGTGTGAACACACCTTCATTAACCGTAAAAAGGTATTCTATATTAAAGTAGGCTTGCAGTAAAACACTTAGAATACCATATGTTTTAGAACCGGGGGGTTCGCAAATTCGTTGGCCAACCTCGCGCTGAACCATACCCACAACCTCGGTAACCGTATTCCTGTTTTTAATAACTTTAAAAAATATTTGCGAAGATATGTTGTAGGGGAAATTGCCAATAATTGCGATTTGGCCACTTGAAATAGCATCAAGTTTGTACGTCAAAAAATCAGCATGAAGCAACCTGTTCTTTAGCTGTGGAAGTTTAGTGTTTAAATATTCGATAGACTCAATATCAACTTCGGCAGCAAACAGTTTATCACCAAATCTATTTAGTAAAATATCGGTAAGAACTCCCATGCCAGGGCCAATTTCTAGTATAGCATCGGCATTGCATGCCACAAGACTGCTAACAATGCGTTGGGCAATGTTCTTGTCGTTAAGGAAGTGTTGCCCCAGCTGCTTTTTTGGTCGTACTCGTTGCATTATTCGCTCTTGGTTTATATTATTTGCTGTGGGAGGGGGGGGGTAGATGTATGTATACTTATCTCATTAAGTTTTGAGGTTCGCTAAAATTTGTAGCGTACCTGAATTCTGACATCTGAACGGGTTGACCCTTCAATTTTATCGAGACTCGAACCTAACTCTTTTTGATCTGCAAAGTAGGTTTGTGCAACTCTAAGCCAAATATCGATGTTACGCTTAATGGAGTACTTGGCCAATAGGTACGCTCTTGTTCCCCTCGAATAGTATGCGGGAATGGAGAAGTAGTATAGAACGTCGTTTTCATAGGCGTAAATTCTGGTATTCCACGAATCGGTTTCAAAAACGGCAAACCTCCCAGTAATTACTAATGGGATTTTATTTGGTCTGTACGATATATCCTGGTATAGCATTATACCACTTTCTTGGGGAAGGTTTTCCTCATTGTACCACGAAAATTCTAAGCGAGTTTTTAGGTGAATTGTTCGGGTTGGGTTATACGCTAAATGGAATCGTAATGCTTGCTGATTGTATGGTATTACCCATCTGTTTGGTTCTTCGTCAACTGTTTGGTTTTTATCTTTTTGCTTGAATCTATACCTTAACTTTACGTTTATTCTCGATCGTGGGCTGTATGATGCCTCTAGGAGATAATCGTGCCCCCTCGATGGGGCATTGATGCCGTACCTTAGCCATGATGATTGGAACACATCGACGTATCCCGATAGTTGCCAGTGCCTATACAGTAAAAAATTGAAGCCGGTCAGAACGCCAGACTCATTTGCCGGTCCCGATCCATCGGCAAGGGCATTTGTGTAGTAGGTACTGTAATCTTTTTGGTAATGCCTGCCAAGAATCGAGAGCGTTAGCTGATGGTGTAACCTAAACAATCCACCTGCTACAACTCCGCTTCCATTATTTACTGTTGTTGCCGCTTCGCCAAAGAACAGGTGGTTCCCTAATCCATAGTTAAAGTCGATACCAACATTAACTCTGTTATTAAGTTGCGGTTCAAAGTAGCGATATGGTTGATTTGGTGGATCGTAAACCCCATCGAGATTCACGATTGATGCGGTTGCACCTAGGTTTAGTTTTTTTAGTGCAATGCTTATATTACCGCCTGTAACAAACTCTGCTAAAGTTTTTTTATTGCTAATCTCAGATGGTGTACGATGTAATCCGCTTGTTGGCCTTGTGGTAAACATCGAAACTCCATCAATCAGTGAATCGGTGAGGTTTGCATCAATGTATTTGTATGAGCCAAAAACGCTTACATCAAAGCGACCAACTTTTATGGTTGCTCCAGCTCCTCTTAAAAACTCATTTTCATTGGTAGAGCTAAACCTTGTAAGTCCATTAGCTCTTTTTCTTACCCCCATAGGATCGGGCGATTTACCAAACGAGGTGCTTGTCCACATGGTTAGTCCCTGCCCAAACGTGGCATTAAAATCGCCAACCACCAGTCGCTTAACTTTTCCAACATCGTCAATTTGGAGGTGAAAAGAGTTGTGATCAAAGCCATAGGGATTTGACCCTTTGAAGAACTCCTCACCAGGATCCTTTTCGCCAACAAACCCCATTTGCAATCCGCCCCTAGTTCTGTACGAGTAGCGAGTGTAAAGTCCTAACTTATTTCCTTTGTACCTCGAGGCATCGGGGTTACTAATTGGTGGTGGTGTATAGCCAACCTGATTTTCAGCTAAAGAGCGTGCTCTAATGAACAGGTCGTGCTTTCCCCATTTAAAAAGCGGAATCCGTTTATCTTGCTCTGTTTCTGTTTCTGCTTTAACAAAAGGAATTAATCGATTAATGTCGTTGTGGTCAAAACCAATTACCATTTGCAACTCATAAATCGTAACGAATGGCCCATAATCTTTTACATAGTCAATTAGAGCGATTATCTGGAAATCGGAAAGGAATATTAGTCGGCCAAGTTCCTCCCGAGTTGTTGAGTTGATATTGATTGGATTTTCTGCAAAAAAAACTAGGTCATCCATTAAAGCATCCAGATCGACATCATCCTCGGAGTTAGCAACAATTTCTTCCACAATATCAGCAATAATGCTCTGCGGATCGATGGCTGATATTTGCGCATGCAAGGAGAAGCCCCAGAGCCCAATGGTAAAACATATTACTAGTTTTTTTAGGTGCATAGTTTTATGGGGCTTTGGTGGCTACTTTGTTTTTGCTCACAAAGGTATACGCAATACTAAAGTGGGGTGTGTAGCCTAAGAATTCATGTCGGGTAAATGCCAAATCAATTTCAATTGTGCTAATTTTATATCCTAAACCAAAGCTAAGTAGCGAAGGGTTGGATGCCATGCCAGCACGGAGGTAGAAATTATTAATTGGTACGAACTCAATTCCCGCTTTAAAAGAGAAGTCTGCATCGAGGTTCTTTTCTACACCTGCTACAACCATTAGCATTTCGCTGAGTTGATAGGATAATCCAAGATTAAGCAATGTTGGTATTCGCTCTTCATCATGCAACCTTGTTCGGGTGGGGTTGATAACATGTAACCCAACACTGAAGTTATTGGCGGGGGCGTATATGATTCCTCCTTCGGCTGAAAAGGCTGTTGTGCTGCCATACTCTCCAGCAAAATATATATGGTGAGCGTTTAGCTGTATTCCTGCACTTAGGGTAGGTGCCAACTTCATGCCGTAGGCAAGTCCAAATTTTGTTTGGTTAAACTGGCTAAAACCAAGCCTTTTAATACTTATTCCCAACGAGCCTGTTCTAACAGGTATTATTCCGCCCAATGCGCTAAAGTTAAGTTCGGGGGTAATAAATCTATTTTCATGGTGAACGCCTATCCAAGCATGCTCTTGATAGCCTAAACCTCCTTGATTGTGGAACAGCGACCATCCATCGGTTAGGCTTGTAACACTATAGCTTAGCGCAGCAGCTCTACTGCCAGGTTGCTCTTCGGGCAGCCCTGCCCATGCTGATGTGAGGATTGACCCAAAACCCATAATAAGGGTTAGTGCAACAATACCTCGAGCAATAATTGATAATTCCTTAATCTTGAATTTTATCATTTTCCATTGGTTCTGTATTCAAATTTAACTTTGGCAAGTTCTGCGTTTGCTGATACTACTTTACTAGCAAGTTCTGTTTTAAAGCTACTTACCCTTTTGAAAATTTCAGGTTCTCCAGTACCAATAATCTGGGCAGCTAGTATTCCAGCATTCCTAGCCCCATTAAGCGCAACAGTGGCAACGGGTATTCCTCCAGGCATTTGAAGGATTGAAAGAATTGAATCCCATCCATCAATTGAGATAGATGCTTTGATGGGAACACCAATTACGGGTAAGGCAGTGAAGGCTGCTATTACACCAGGTAGGTGAGCAGCGCCACCAGCACCCGCAATAATTACCTTAATACCTTTACTATGTGCGTTGCGGGCAAATTCGGCAACAGCATCGGGGGTACGATGAGCAGAAAGCGCATTAACCTCGAAAGGAATTTTAAAATCGTTTAAAATCCTGCACGCATCCTCCATAATTGGCATGTCTGATGCACTGCCCATAATAATGCTAACTTTTGGATTCATCTCTATTTGTTCTAATGGTTATATTTTGTGGTATTCAACAGGTTTAGGTGTTGGTTTATGCTAATTGCTCCTTATGTTTCTAACTTTGATGAAGATGTATAATGTTGAGGTGCCATTTTACTATGTAGTTCAATATACATTTTGTTAATCTCTTTAGTTAGTTCGCTAACATTTTTATCCGCATATTCAGTTGGCTCTATAGGCTTAAGTATTCTCATGTTAAATGTTTGTGAGCCTTTTAAAACATACCCTTTCTTTAGAAAAACGTTTTTGCTGCCCTCAATAATAACGGGAAGAATGGGAATATTCATTTTTTTTGCAAGTACAAAGGCTCCATCCTTAAATCGTTTTATGGTTCCATCGGCACTTCTAGTCCCCTCAGGGAATATTAATACTGAATTGCCTAAGGTAAGGTTTTTTTGCGCTTCAACAATCATTTTTCGAGCACCACTAACGCTTGTGCGGTCAATTAGGATGTGCTTGTTTAGCCACAGATTCCAGCCGATTATAGGAACTCTAAATAATTCTCTTTTGGCAACCCACTTAAAATGCATCCAGAGTCTGTAGAGCAGAGCAATATCAAATGCGCTTTGATGATTTGAGATGATAATGTAGGTTTGCCTTTTCTTAATGTTTTCTTTTCCTTCTAACTTAATTTTCCAGAAGGGATTCATCCAGATGTAGAACATTGCCCAAAAACAGGAGTATCGGTGGAGTATCCATAATCTTTTGTCCCACCAAAATGTAAGAAGCCAAATGATAGCATCAACAATAAAAAATACAATGGATATTATAGCCACAAGTAGCCAAACAATGGGCATTACAATGTATTTAGTAACAAACTGGCTCATCCTTTGCTATATTACAAGCTCATTTAGCCTACAAAAATAGTCTATTGATTGGTTTGGGCAAATTGTGTAACAAAAACCAACCCTTTTTTCGAAACAAATGTTTAGTTTTACCTTTTAGAAATTACTAATACACTTTGTAAACAACATTCACGATAACAAAATGTGAACACATAAGAGATTAACTATTGTCTGGATGTTCTATCTCTGCCTGCCAGCTAGCAGGTGTACTTTATAAAAACCTAAATAATCGACTTATGAAACCATTCAAAGCTGGTCTACCCCTTGCGCATTGGCTTTTACGCATTTCCCTTGTTTTATTCATTGTACTTCTATTTTTAAAAGATCTCTATCCAATGAACTTTAATAGCCTACAATTTTACATAGCAGCCGTAAGCTGTCTGTTTGCTATTTTGTTATTGTTTGGTGGTTTGCTTTCAAAACAGAACTTAACCGTAGTGTCGGGTTTGGTTATAACCATTTTGTTTACGTATTTATTTGCAACTAATTTTTCCGGAGTAGTTAGCCACCGAACCATGCTTTACCTAGTATCTGGTGTTTTGGGATTTTATTTTTTTACAAAGGGAAATTAGGGACTTTGCATGAACCCATTTTTCTGAGATTTTTAACAGTGTTAAATTTCTTTAGTTTTTTTTTGGCATTACCTTTGCTCTTACATTAACCGAATTATAATTCTAGTTTAACCTAACTAGCTGAGATAAAAATTGAGTTCTATGAGAAGAATGTTAGTAACAATTATGCTTTTGTCAATGATTTTTGCCTCTGCGGCGCAGGAAAATGAAAATGCGACCGTTGAACTTTCCGATACGATAATTCTAATAAGTGGGAGAAAGGTGGTTGCACATGTTCAAAGTGTTACTACAAGCAAGGTGATATATATACCCTACGATGGAAACACGGTTAAAGAGATGAACAGGAAACAGGTGCATAGAATTCTTTATAAAGCTGGGCGCGTTGAAGTTTTTAATAGTCTTGCAGCTGTAATGGTTGATGATGATAACTGGCAAACTGTTATTGTTACTGACAATAGAGATGATGTTGAGGGGTTGTTTGCCCAAGGTGACGCGAGTGCTCAATCGTCGCCTCAAGCCCGAAATGCAAGGGCAGCAAGAAGGAGTGCCGATATCCGCTTAAAAAAGCGTGCAGTCAATATGGGCGGAATAGTAGTTCTGGTTACAAAACGCGAGTCGAGAGGTGGATATGGTGAAATTCCTACCCATTTTGTTGAGGGTGTTGTTTATGGCTTTGAGCCACCAGTGGAGTAGGTTTTATTCTATTTGTAATAAAGGATAGCTGTAGCAAATTGTTACAGCTATTTTTGTTTGCTCATATCACTTAAGTGAAAAGTGTACCGGAAAGGTAAAAGATACCCTAACCGGTTTGCCGCGCTGCATACCTGGTATCCATTTAGGACTTGATTTAATAACCCTTAAGGCTTCCTTATCGAGAGAGGGGTCAATTCCTCGTACCACGCGCACATTTGAAACGCTACCATCAGGTTCAACTACGAATGCAACAAAAACTTTTCCTTGGATACCGTTTTCAGCAGCAATATCAGGGTACTTAAGATTATTTGTAATGTACTCACGGAACTTATTATTGTTGGCATCTTTAAAATTGGGCATTTCTTCAACAATGGCAAAAATCTCCTCTTCTTCTTCTTCTTCTTCGTGATTAAATTCGATAATATTTATGGTTATATGCTCGTCAAACTCAGTATCAAATAGTTCAATATTGTCATCCAAATCAACATCATCATTAATGATGTAAAGAGTTTGGGTAGATACAGGGGGAGGCGGAACAGGCTGTATAGTTTCTTTACTAGAAGAGTCCGATTTAGAGGGCTTTGTGCTTCCCTTTTTTTGCATTGATAATTCTTCTGAGGTAATGTGGGTTGTGGTATGTTGTGTTTCTTCAAGAATAGTAGGTTCCTCAAGGGAATCAATTGCATCGGAGGGTTTTGTTTTCTCATCAGCCATGCTTATTGCCACTTGATTCGATGGGGTATTTAGCGTTGAAGTATAGTAGATAATTGAAGCAATGCTAATGAGCAACGCTATTGATGCAGCAATTTTAAGTGGGCTTAGGTGCAGAATAGATTTTGAGATATTCGATTTACAATCGATGGCCATGTTGAGCTTTTGCTCAATTATATCAATATCTCGAGGGTTTTCTAAAGTTTTCAGTCCTTCCAGTTCATCGGTACACATGGGACAGCCCGATAAATGATGCTCAATGGCATTCATCTCCCCATCGCTGAGTTTACCCTCTGTATAGCTAATTAGGGTATTGCGCGGAATGCAATTTTTGTTAGTTTGTTGCTCTTCTCTTTTACTCATCTCTCGTAAGCATTATCTTCAGCTTTCGTTTCCCATTTTGGATGTGGCTCTTTACCTGGTTCTGTGTATAACCGGTTATGGTGCATATTTCTGCATAACTCTGCCGTTTAATATAGAACAGCTTAACGCAAACCTGCTGCTCTTCCGATAGTTTGCTCAATTTTCTCTCTAGTTTATCCAATCTTTGCTCTAGTAAATCTTCATCATCAGGATGCACATTACTGTTGATTTCCACAAAAGCGTTGTCGATATATTCTGAGGTTACGCTATTCTTTCGATTGCGTATTGTGATAAGGCAATGGTTTTTGGCAACTGTATATAGCCACGATTTAAAGTTTGATACTGTATGCTTCTTTAGGTCATCGATTAACTTCTCGAAGATTTGCATGACAGCATCCTCGCTATCAACCCTACTCTTAAAATACCTTAGGCAAACAGCAAAGGTAAACCCAGTGTATCTTTTATAAAGTATACCTATTATCCGCTTGTCGCCTTTAGTTTTATAGAGTTTAAGTAGTTGGCTGTCGGAAAGGTCTTTGGTTTTTCGCCTAAAATTCAATTTAGTAAAGGAATTGCGTTAGAACAATTAAGATTAATTATATGAAGAAGCATATAAAACTGTATCTGCCTAATAAACGAAACAAAGTTAAGTTTAATACTACAAAACCCAGAAAAAATTAACAGCATTGGGATGGATGATTGTTTTGGGTTTTTTATTGCTAATCCATGGTGTATAAGGACGTTGGCCATTATGGCTGTAGCAATGAGTTTGTTAGATTAGTGTAAATGGTCAATTTGCTTAATAGATAGCTCCATTTATTTGTTGATTCAGGCGTGTTATTTCCCTTTTTTTATATTGATAGTGTATTCGACCAATGTTTTTCCGTAACTTTCTTTATTCATTCAAAATCTTAAAAGCTATGGACAAAAACTCAAAAGACAGTAAAAAGCACCTAGGGGTGAACTACGAAGAGATAGAGGATACCAAAAAGATTAAAAGAAAAGTTTACGAAAAAGAACTATATAAGCTGCAGATTGAGTTGATAAAACTTCAGGAGTGGGTAAAGCAGAAAAAATTGAAGGTGGTTGTGATTTTTGAAGGTCGCGATGCTGCAGGTAAGGGAGGAGTGATAAATACGATTACCGAAGTGCTTAATCCACGTTTTTGCAAAGTGGTTGCGCTTGGCGTACCCACCGAAAGGGAAAAATCGCAATGGTATTTCCAACGCTATGTGGCGCATTTACCCGCAGAAGGAGAGATTGTACTGTTCGATAGAAGTTGGTACAATAGGGCAGGTGTTGAGCATGTGATGGGTTTTTGCACTGAGGACGAGTATGTTGAGTTTTTACGTTCATGTCCAGAATTTGAGAGGATGCTTGAGCGGTCGGATATCATCCTGATTAAGTATTGGTTCTCTGTTAGCGATGCTGAGCAGGAGAAGCGCTTCCTTGCCCGTAACGAGGACCCAGTTAAGCGTTGGAAATTAAGTCCCATGGATATTGAGTCGCGTAGCAAGTGGGTGCACTACTCAATGGCTAAGGATACGATGTTTGCCCACACCGATGTAAAGCAAGCACCTTGGTACGTTGTGCACGCCGACGATAAGAAACGGGCACGGTTAAATTGTATTCACCATCTTTTAAATCTGATACCCTATCAGGATTTAACTCCAAAACCAATTGAGATACCTGAGCGGAAGGACGACTTTTCATATATTAGGCCACCAATTAGCAACCAAACTTTTGTGCCAGATGAATATTGAGGTGGCTAAGAACTTAGTTCCCCCAAAGCCTATCTTTTCACTATCTTTGGGCATAAAAATGAGAATGGGCAAAAATTTAGATTATAGGTCCTAAATTAGTTGACAGTTCATTTAACGGGATAAAATTGGGTGCAGAGCTAATCGGTAAATATTTATCAAATTACTAACATATGCTCCTTTTTATTATAGTCGGCGTTTTGCTTTGCTGCCTTTACTTTGTTATGGTTGTCGCTTTTGCTGTTGGCATTACAAGAATTAAAACGCCTCTTGAATCGGGAAACAATTTTTTATCAATTTCCATAATTGTTGCAATGCGCAATGAGCAGGATAATATCGATAATCTCCTAAAATCGCTTACTTGCCAGGATTATCCTACCGATAAGTATGAGATTGTTTTGGTAAACGACCATTCCACAGATAAAACCTGGAACATTGCCAACGATTGGGTAAAGCGGGCATGCAATGTGGTTTTGCTCAATCTATCTGTTGGTGAAGAAGGTAAAAAGCATGCGGTTGCATACGGCGTAAATAGCGCAAAGTACGATATGGTAACGTTAACCGATGCGGATTGTGTTCATTCAAAAGGTTGGTTGCAGTCCATATCAACTCAATTTCAGTACAGTAATTTTGATTTGCTCATTGGTCCAGTTATGCTGGCACCCTCAATTCGTTTTATCGAGAAGATGCAGGCGCTTGAGCATGCCAGTCTTACTGCATGCAGCCTTGGTGCCTGTGCTTTGCGAGTGCCCTTTATGGCAAGTTCTGCAAACCTTTCGTTTAGCAAGAGTCGATTAGGGTTTAATGTTAAGATGCTTAATCCTAACGTTGTCTCAGGCGATGATGTGTTTTTGCTGCACAATGCAAAGCGTAAGACGAATATAAGCATAGGATGCCTTTTCTCTAGCAATTCGCTTGTTTATACTAAACCTACAAATTCAATTTCCAGTTTTTTACAGCAGCGTGCACGCTGGGCATCTAAAGCACCAGGGTATTCTGATTTTATGGCTATTA
>CALGIR010000003.1 GCA_937915475.1 uncultured Bacteroidales bacterium | reverse complement strand
GGAGGAGGCTGTTGAGGCATATAACGATTATCGTCGTTTGGTTGCTATGGGAGATAATGTTATTGAACTTAAAAACCCAAAGAATGCGGCTCAATTTCCTCACCGATTTTCCTATGGCGCAAGCGATGTTACAACAAATGTTAACGTTCGTAATGCCTATGGTGATGGAAACTACGTTTATACCGAGAAAGTATGGTGGGCAGGTGGCACACGATAAATTTTGCTAACTAAAAAAAGATTGAATATGAAAACATATAAATTGTTAGGCTTAATTGCTGCAGTGGTTTTTACTTTTGTATCGTGTGAAACCGATATAACTGACCCCGCAGGCATTAGGGACGTATTTGCGGTAACAAAGTTTACAAATGTAGATCCCGCTATATTTATTGATGGAAGCCTTGATGAAGGTTTTGTACAGTTTACTGTTAACGCAGAGGAGGGTGCTACTTTTGAGGATGCGTACATTGTTGTTTCGCACAATGGTACTACTCAAAAGAAAAGGCTCAAGGATATTACCTCATTTCCGCTAGTAGTTAAAGTTACTGCTGTAGAGGCGGCAACAGCCCTGGGTATGACGGTTGCTGATATTGAGGTTCAGGACTTTTTTGTTTTTGAGGTTGAGGTTAAAATTGGCGGTAAAATTTATCGCTCAAATGGTGCCCTTACATCAAAAGTGGTTTGTCCGTTTAATCCCGCTCTTGCCATAGGTTCTTATACTGCTATTTCAGGTAGTTGGGGTGTTAATGGCGAGGTTACAATTACAGCTGATCCTGAAGATCAGTATACAGTGTATGTGGCTGGAATACCATCTCTTGATGGAATGCCTGAGGATGGATCTCCATTGGTAATGCACATTAACCCTAAAAACTTTGCAGTAATAGCAGATAAAACTCTTCTTACTTCTGACTATTATGGATATGATAACTTAAATTTTGCAGGATCTGGTGAGTACAACTCGTGTGACGGTTCTTACCAAATGATGTTTGCTGCAACAGTTGATCAAGGTAGTTTCGGTAACCAAACATTTACATTTAAACGTAATGATTAGCTATAGTAGCTGATACTTTTGGTAGGGCTATTTCATTATGAAATAGCCCTACCTTTTTTTATGCGATGTTTTTGCTCCCCCAAACCAAGCCCACTAAGCCCCTACTTCATTGCTGCAGGGATTCTTTACTCAACATAATAAGTTACAACGAGAGAGATTGATTAATCTGAAATATAGGAAGTGGGAGTGGAATGTTGGCTATTCCCTGGTGTACTCACTAAATAGAATAAGAATCCTTGAAGACCATGGGCAAGGAGGTTGAGTTTCTTGTTGAAAAGGGCGTTATTGCAGGCGTGGTGGTAAAACGCAGGTTGAAATCCTTTGACGCAAAACGGTTGTAGAGTTGTTTAGTTGAGCTGCCCAATAGCATAGGCACTTTGGAAAAATCGTTAAAGAATACCAGTTTTGGTCAATCCTTAATAGGTTAGTTTAAAAGGGACTATTCTAAAGGGATTGTTTCTTCCACAAAAATGGAGTCTAACCTATAGAACACTTCTTCGTCAAGTATATAGTCAAACGACTCAGGACTAAGTGCAGAGGCAACCCTAAGGGCTGTATCGAGGAAAAAAAGTAGTTCCTGTGATAGGGTTTCTCCTGCGATATTTTTCTCCTGAAACTTGTGTGGAATAATGTAGCCTAATAGGTAGCCTTTTTGCTTGTTAAGTTCGTTCTTAAGGCTATCGAGGCGTGGAGCATTCCTT
>CALGIR010000002.1 GCA_937915475.1 uncultured Bacteroidales bacterium | reverse complement strand
GCCATATACCTGTCCGACAATCCTGCCACCATTCGTAAAAAGGTAATGAGGGCGGTTTCCGATAGCGGGCCCACTGAGCCAAATCAGCCTAAGCCCGAGCCAATTCAGAATCTGTTTACCTTAATGAGCGTTGTCTCATCGGATGAGACGCACCAGTTTTATAATGATAAATATAACGACTGCGAAATTCGCTATGGCGATATGAAAAAACAGTTGGCTGAG
Source organism: uncultured Bacteroidales bacterium (assembly GCA_937915475.1). Lineage (GTDB taxonomy): Bacteria > Bacteroidota > Bacteroidia > Bacteroidales > Tenuifilaceae > Perlabentimonas. The sequence goes on along the minus strand of CALGIR010000002.1, from coordinate 8,134 downwards.
GATATAATTACTTTTACCGAGCCAATTAGAGAGCGCATTGAGGCTATACTATCCGATAATGAATATCTTAAGAAAGTGGCTAAGCAGGGTGCAGAAAAGGCACGCGAAAGTGCAAGTAAAACGGTAAAAGAGGTTAGGGAGATAATAGGATTCCGACCATTCTAATAGCTAAATCTAATTTTGCTCAATTGCCTCGTTTAGAAATTCAATTAGGGGCAACATCCTTTTATAGATGCTTTTAGCATAAGTAAAAAACTCATCTGATATCAACATCTGGTTGGAAACACTATGGGTAGGGGTTATGTGCTTTAGCTTTAGGTAATTTGCAACAGGAGAGTCTGTGGAGAAACCTCGCGGAACCTTTTTTAGCGATTCGGAACCAATACTGGGGAACGTATTTTTAAAATCTTTATGCTCTACTATATCCATAAATTCTTCAGGGTATGTTTCCATATCCTTACGGATGCTATTCAACACGCTAGATGAAGGCATATAGATGCCCCCTGAAATAAAGGATCCGTTAGGTTCGAGATGGAAATAGTAACCAGCAAAGGAGCTCTTTTTCCCTCCCGGTGAGATGTAGGCTCCCATATTGGTTTTGTAGGGGGCTTTGTTTGCAGAGAATCGCATATCACGGTAAATTCTAAAAGTACAATCCTTTGCTTCAAGCGTACCAATACTTTTATCGAAGCTGGCAATGGCAGCAATAAGAGAATTGGTAAAGTCAGAAAAATTTTGACGTGCAAATTCATACTCGTTCCGGTTGTCGTTAAACCATTCGCGGGTGTTATTCTCCTTGAGGTTACTTAAGAAGTTAACCGTTTTGGGATGTATGAATGACATTTGCTTATTACTCTACCGTTACCGATTTGGCTAGGTTTCGAGGCTGGTCTACGTTACAGCCTCTCATAAGTGCAATGTGATAGGCCAGAAGTTGTAGAGGAATAACTGCAAGGAGTGATTCTACAATTTCGCTGGCTTTAGGAATTTCAATGGAGTAATCAGACATGTCCCGAATAACGGTATCGCCCTCGGTAACAATTGAGATTATAACCCCTTTTCGTGCTTTTACCTCTTGCACATTGCTAACAACTTTATCGTAACTACTATCTTGTGGGGCAATCACCACAACAGGCATCTTCTCGTCGATTAGGGCTATGGGACCGTGCTTCATCTCGGCAGCGGGGTATCCTTCGGCATGAATGTATGAGATTTCTTTTAGCTTAAGTGCGCCCTCAAGAGCAACGGGGAAGAAGTATCCACGACCAAGGTATAGAAAGTTCGTGGAATCAATGAACATCTGGGCAATGCTTTGAACCTTTCCGTTCGATTCAAGAATTTTTTCAATCTTATCGGGAACGGCAATCATCTCGGAAATAAGCTGCTCATAGCGTTCCTGGGTTATTACTTCACGCTTACGCCCAAGTAGCATGGCCATTAGCGTTAGTACGGTTACCTGTGTGGAAAATGCTTTGGTTGAGGCTACACCAATTTCTGGGCCTGCGTGGGTGTAAACCCCTGCATCGGTTTCGCGGGGTATGCTTGAACCTACTACATTGCATATGCCCAAAACTAGAGCACCTGCTTCGCGTGCCAAACGAATTGCAGCAAGCGTATCAGCTGTTTCGCCACTTTGGCTAATGGCAATTACGATATCATCCTTAAAAATTATGGGATTGCGGTACCTAAACTCTGAGGCATATTCAACCTCCACAGGAATTCTGGCAAACTCCTCAATTAAATACTCCCCAACCAGAGCAGCGTGCCACGATGTTCCGCAGCCAATCAGAATTATTCGTTTTGCCTTAATAAGCCTAGGTAGCACTTGAAAAAGGCCACCAAGGTGTATGTTTTTGAGGTTGGTAGAGATTCTGCCCCTAAAAGTATCCCTAATACTTCGGGGTTGCTCAAAAATCTCTTTGAGCATAAAATGGTCGAAACCGTTCTTTTCAATCTCCTCAATATCCAAATCGAGCGTTTGTATATTAGGCTTTAGGGCTTCATTCATAACGGTTTTTAAGGTAAGCTCGTTTTTATGAATTATGGCCACGTCGTTATCGTTAAGGAAGATAACGCTATTTGTGTACTCAATTATTGGAGTTGCATCCGAAGCAATAAAATACTCATTATCGCCAACACCAATAACAAGAGGGCTCCCTTTGCGTGCGGCAATAAGCATGTCAGGTTCATCTTTACAGATTACAACAATACCATATGCGCCAATAACTTTTGTTAGAGCCAGCCTAACAGCAATCTCAGCAGAGATATTCCCCTTTAGGTAGATATACTCGATTAAATTGACCAGGATTTCGGTGTCAGTTTCAGAGATGAACTCATACCCTCTGCGTTCAAGCCTACTCTTTAGATGTACGTAATTCTCAATTATTCCATTGTGAATTATGGTGAACTTGCCGTTCATCGACATGTGAGGATGTGCGTTGGTATTATTAGGTTCGCCATGGGTGGCCCAACGCGTATGACCTATGCCAATTGTACCATTTACGGGGCTGTCTCCAATGTGCTTTTCAAGGTCGGCAACTTTGCCCTCCTGCTTGTAAATCTTTGTTTCGCCATCAACAATGCAAATACCAGCCGAATCGTAACCTCTGTACTCAAGCCTTTTTAGCCCATTAATTATTACGGGATATGCCTCCCTGTTTCCGCTGTAGCCAACAATTCCACACATAGAATGTATTAGAGTTTGGTGTACGTAATAATTAGTTTAATTCTGTTGCTATGGTTTCCACTTCGTAATACGGCGCTGTTTGCCCTTAGGTATGAATTAATCTGTTCAACATACAGATTAAGGTCAGGATCGGTCTGTGCAAGCAACGACTGAAGGTGGTGTGTAATGTTAAACGAGTAATATTTTTTGCTCTTACTGTATTTGCCTCCAAAACTTTCAGGATTAACACGATAATCGATTAAGTTATCTTTTTTGTAATCAACAATTTTATATAGAGAAAGTTGTTCTATTAGGGTATCCTTAGGCATGTTTTGGTGTTCCTCCAACTCAAATCTGAGTTCAGCTCTATTGATAGCAACGGGCATTAAGTCAAGCCATCTGATAACGTCTTCTAAAACTATAACACCTCTGGATAAACCCAAACCTTTTAGGTAGAAAACCGAATCTTGGATAAGCGGGTCGTTGGGATAGTTAAACTGAATAGCCATCCCAGGGTCTGCTGCATTAATATCGTGCGTAAAGTGGTTAAACCTTTTGTTTGATTCAAAAAACGCATAATTATATTCTAATGAAGCAGTATCAGCCTTTTGCCCATCATTTTTGTAATAAACAACCATTTTAGTTGCTGTATTAGTGAAATCAAAGTAGTACACTCCTTTGCCGTAGGCTGGTAGGGTGGTAATAGGTGCAACGTAAATACCATACATGTGTTTTAAAAAATTTTCTTGGCTTTCTACTATTGTAGAGTCTTCTGTGGTAGGGGCAACCAACCTGTCATAAACCCAGGTATTGTTTATTGGGATTTTAAGTATATCCTTTTCGCCAGTGTAATCTAGTAGGCTTTGGCCAATGGGATTTGGGTCGTACATGTTGCCAAGTGGCGAAAGGGAGTTGTATAGTGAATCGGTTGCAATGGAATCGGTGAGTTCATAAACTCCGAACCTCATGGGTTCTTCACCATGTTGACCTGAAAACATTAGGTATAGGAAGGCTGAATCGACGGTTGGGTTGGTACCATAATCCTTTTTAAGGTTTGCCAACATTAATTGAGTAATGAAGGATGAACGAGTTTTACCAAAAATCTCATCCCACGTTTCTCCAGCAATCCCCTCAATAAAGTTGAATGTGTAAATGGTATCTATCCGTTGGGTATATGCTGAAACGATAAAAGTTGTATCAACTTTAACTTGATAAAAGTCATCATCCGGTAATAAATTACCCCCTAAATAATCTGGAGGCGAAATACACCTCCACATTAAAAAGGTAAGTAGGATGAGCAAGAAGGGGATGTTTAGGTTTGTTTTTGGTTTTTTAAGGGCTTTAAAAACCTGACTACTTTTTGTCATTGTTTGCGATGTTTAGAATCTGATCGTAAAACTGATTGGTTTCCTCAATGTAATCGTCCATTCCATGGTAACCTAGAACGGGTACCTTTAGTGTTTTAATATACTCATCCGTGTTTTTTTCTATGGTTTCATCTCCGTATACCACCCCATCGGAGAACCGAAGCGCTAATTGCATTAGGTTTTCGTAGGAAGGTGTGCTCAGTATTTCAACATCCTTTTTGGTTATATTCTCTAATTCAAACTTTTCCCTTACCTTACTGTTAAGTGGGGTTTCAAAGGAATCGTTGTAAACCGAATAAACAACTTTCGATTTTGCAAAAACGGGATCCTCTTTGTAAGTACGCTTAACCAGAATTGGCAGGAATGAGGAGAACCAGCCGTGACAGTGGATAATATCGGGAGCCCATCGTAACTTTTTAACGGTTTCAAGCACTCCTCTAGCAAAGAAGATTGCCCTTTCATCGTTATCGTCAAAGCTCTTTCCCTTGCTGTTGGTTAGTATGCTCTTGCGGTGAAAGTAATCCTCGTTATCAATAAAGTAAACCTGCATCCGTGCACTTTGAATTGAGGCTACTTTAATGATTAAAGGATGGTCGGTATCATCAATTACCAGGTTCATCCCCGATAATCTAATTACCTCGTGCAGTTGGTTGCGTCTTTCGTTAATGCAGCCCCAGCGAGGCATAAAAGTTCTAATTTCCTTTCCCCTTTCTTGAATTCCTTGCGGGAGATTTCTCCCAATAATCGACATATTAGTCTCATCGAGGTAAGGGGTAATTTCCTGAGAGACAAATAGTACTTTCACACTTTTCATATTTTGGAAATTTCTTAAGCTTATGGTTTTATTGAGATGATTAGTAAGAGATATCCCAATGTTTTTCTATTTACAAAAGTATAAAAAAAATACCACAATTTACCATATGTCCTATATCTCTGATTTTCATGTCATTGTTGTTTAGCCGCTTTTGCTATTCATGCGCTTCCCTCTTTTGGCTTGATTTAGGCCTATTTGTTGATAATCTGCTTTCTCCTATCAGGTAGTCTTTTAGTGCTTTTTAGCTGTTCCTTGCCAAATCGAAAATGCTTTATGGAATAACTGTTTTCCTAAACTAAAATTATTTGGCTAGTGTTTGGTAAAGAGTTACTTTTGTCGACTCAACACTATAAACTATAGGCGTGAAAACGGTAACAACTACCAAGGCTCTACAAAGCGAGATTTATAACCTCAAGGAACAAGGTTTGTCCATAGGGTTTGTCCCTACCATGGGGGCTCTCCATAAGGGACACTTAGAGCTTATGAAAACAGCTAGAACCCATAACGATATTGTTGTGGTTAGTATTTTTGTAAACCCTACACAATTTAACAGCCCAAACGATTTGCGCAATTACCCGCGAACGCTTGAGGAGGATAAAATGAAATGCGAAAGCATTGGGGTTGATATTGTATTTGTTCCCTCTGTTGAGGAGGTTTATCCTACACCAGATAATCGGGTTTTCGATTTTGGTAACCTCGATAAGGTAATGGAAGGGGAGCATAGACCAGGGCATTTTAATGGTGTTGCTCAAGTTGTTAGTAAACTATTTAGTTTGGTAAAGCCCACAAGAGCCTACTTTGGTCAGAAAGATTTTCAGCAGCTTGCAGTAATCCGAGCGCTTGTACATGATTTTAATATTGATGTTGATATTGTTGCCTGCCCTACCGTTAGGGAGGACGATGGCTTAGCCATGAGTTCTAGGAATGAGTTGCTATCCGCAAAGCAAAGAGCGAGCGTACCCCTTATATCAAAAACCCTCTTTGCTGCTCGCAACCTTAAGTCTCAAAAAAGTGTAAACGAAACGATAGATTGGGTCACCAAAGAGATTAATGCGGATAGTGAGCTGGAAGTTGAGTATTTTGAGGTATCCAATGCAAAAACCCTGCAGCCCATAATTAATTGGTCAGATGCAGATGAGGTTGTGGGCTGTATTGCTGTTCAGGTTGGTAATGTGAGGTTGATTGATAATGTTGTTTTTAAGTAGTTGTTTAAATTAGCGAGAAATGTTTATAGAGATAATAAAATCGAAGATTCACCAGGTGCGTGTTACCGAGTCAAATCTTTATTATGTGGGTAGTATAACTATTGATGAGGATTTAATGGATGCTGCAAACCTAATTGAGAATGAGAAGGTTCAGGTAGTAAATATAAATAATGCCGAGCGTTTAGACACCTATGTTATTAAGGGTAAAAGAGGTTCTGGTGATATATGTCTTAATGGCCCCGCTGCTCGCAAATGCAGTATTGGAGATGTTGTTATCATTATGTCGTATGCAATGATGGATTTTGAAGAAGCTAAAAATTTTAAACCTGCAATAATCTTTCCCGATACCGAGACTAACCGATTGGTGTAATCTGAATATTTAACCTCTACTCCCCTCAAGTGAATAAAAAATTTAAGAGCATACTCAACATTATTCTTTTTTTAGGTATAGCAGTTGTCCTGCTATATTTTGCTTTTAGAGATGTAGATATTGATATTCTGATAAACGGTTTTAAAAGTGCCAATTACACCTGGGTAATAGTATCGCTGCTTTTGGGCCTTTCTTCGCATATTGTAAGGGCTTTGCGTTGGCGATTGCTTATAGAAACGCTTGGACACAAACCTTCTTTTGTAAATACTCTTGGAGCCTTATCTATTGGGTATTCAGCCAACTTAATTTTCCCTAGGCTAGGCGAAGTCACTCGTTGTGGGTCGCTACGTAAAACCGATAAGATACCATTCGAATCATTATTTGGAACAGTTTTGGTTGAGCGGGCTTTCGACCTGCTAATGATGCTGATACTTGTTGTTGCTGTTTTCTTTTTACGTATCGATTTTTTTGGAGAGTTTATCTATAGTAAAGCACTTTTGCCCATTTGGGAAAAGTTTATTTCAATTCTATCAAAATCACCTTTGTATATTGCTATTGCTTTAATAGTTCTGGTTGGTTTAACCATAATGATTAAGCGCAAAATGTTTGGTCAAAAGTTTCATCAAAAGCTAGTAAAACTTTGGCGTGGGCTTATTGATGGACTAAAATCGGTATTTACCATGAAAAGACGATGGGCTTTTCTGGGATATACTTTGCTCCTTTGGGGTCTCTATTGGTTAATGACCTGGGTTCTGGTTTTTGCAACCCAGGCCACAAGCGGCCTCTCCGCTATCGATGGTTTCTTTTTGCTTGTTGTAGGTACTTTTGGCATGGCAGCACCCGTTCAGGGCGGATTTGGAGCATTCCATGTTATTGTTGCAATGGCACTCGGAATATATGGTATTTCATGGGAAGACGGATTGGTTTATGCCGTTATTTCACATGAATCGCAAACACTACTTGTAGTTATTCTCGGTCTTGCATTTGCTACCTACTTCTTTGTTCGTTCACGTAAAAAGAATGCTATAGCATAACATTTTATTAGGCTATCCGATTTCTTCAATGCTTTGTAAAAAGCATTCCTTTATTTTCACCATATTTGTTGAGTATAAATTTATTACCTAAATAATTCGCTGTATGGCAAAAGTTAAAAGCAGCTATGTTTGCCAAAATTGTGGTGCAGAATCGGTAAGGTGGGTGGGCCGTTGCCCCTCGTGCGGAGAGTGGAACACCTACGTTGAGGAGCGTGTTAGCCAGAGTAAGCCGCGCAGTGGTTTGGTTGAAGTATCGCGGAGCGCAGTCCCAAAGCCTTTAAGAGAAATTGAGTCGAGCAACGAAAAACGTCTCAATACAGGGATTGAAGAACTAAACCGTATTCTTGGTGGTGGCTTAGTCCCTGGTTCACTGGTATTACTTGGTGGTGAGCCGGGAATAGGAAAGTCAACGTTAGCTCTGCAGCTAGCCCTAAAGCTGAATAAATTAAAAGTACTTTATGTTTCGGGCGAGGAGAGCGCAAGGCAGGTTAAAATTCGGGCCGATAGGCTTAGCGATGGCGAATCGAACTGTTTAATTCTGAACGAAACATTACTCGATAACATTCTAACCCAATCGCAGAACATAGGTCCAGATTTGCTTGTTATCGACTCAATACAAACATTATATTCTGATACCCTTGACTCGTCCCCAGGTTGAAGTGATTAGCAGTTACAATAG
>CALGIR010000001.1 GCA_937915475.1 uncultured Bacteroidales bacterium | reverse complement strand
CAGCCTTAAGGCTGGTATTGTTTTATCAACAATAACCTTATAAGCAGAAATATGCATTGCCGTTGGAAAAGTATCGTTGCTACTCTGCGATAAATTCACATCATCGTTAGGGTGTAAAATCCTCAGTTTATCCATTAATTGACCACCACTTAAAACATGAGCTCGATTTGCGATAACCTCATTTAGATTCATATTGGTTTGGGTTCCCGAACCGGTTTGCCAAACCACCAAAGGGAACTCATTGTCATGCTTGCCGGCTAATATTTCATCGCAAACAGAAATAATCAGATTGGTTTTTTCTTTTGGCAGAAGGTTAAGTGCATGATTAACAATGGCCGATGCTTTTTTAACCAACGCCATTGCATAAATTATCTCTTTGGGCATTTGCTCTGTTCCAATGGGAAAGTTTTGTATTGAGCGCTGGGTTTGCGCTCCCCATAATCTATCGGCGGGGACATTAATATTCCCCATAGTATCGGATTCTACTCTATACATAACAAAATGCATTAAGGAAACTTAGAGTAAATTTAAACAAAAAAAGGAGAAAGCATAACACTCTCTCCTGTTGAGGATAACAAAAACCATTAACTATTTGTTCCTAATTGTTCCTGAACCCGACACCTTAGCATCAACCAATGGATTACCAGAATAAACAATATCGCCACTCCCTGCAACACGAGCTTTTAAGTTTTCTGATAACTCTACATAGGCATCACCTGAGCCGGCAATACTTATATCAGCATTCTGAAACCTAACGCCTTTAAGAATAACATCACCTGAACCTGATATTTTTACGTTGGCATCAGATGCAACGCCTTGACCAGAAATAGTTATATCGCCCGAGCCGGAAACAGCAGCATACAACGATTTAAGCGTAAGGTCTGGAATTGATATATCTCCACTGCCTGAAACCCTTAAAGTCAAATCCCTTGTAACCAAGGGAGTAACCGCTTTTATATCGCCCGAACCCGAAATTGCCAACCCTTCAATATCAGGCATAGTGATGTGAATTTTAATGTTTGATTTTAAAAATCTCTGGTTAATCCTCTCGGTTTTAATAACTAGCGTGTTGCCTCTGACCTCGGTAATTACTCTATCAAGAGAACTTTTGTCGCCCTCAATGGTAAAGCTATAACCATTGGCCTGAGTGAGATATACATCTGCAGAGATTGAAAGTTGTATCGCCGTAAAATTCTTAACATCCCGCTCTTCCTTTTTACGCTCCTGGGTTAACGAATTAGCGCAAGACGAAGTAACAATAGCCATACTTAGTAAAATGGCTACACCCATACGTTGAAATGTGGTTTTCATAAATTGTTGAGTTTTTTGATTTAATAACCTAACGACGAATTCTAACTTTAAAATGCTGCACCGTTTAGCTTTAGTAAAAACAATTGTTAAGGTACAAGGTAAGTAGCACCTATAAAACCACCAGGAAGTACTTAAAGTAAACCACCCCTTTACATTACATATACAGTATCAAAAAAAAACATCAATTTCTTCGGGTGGATTAGCAATTAGAGCCTTAAGCCTACCAACTACAATTGGCCTTTGAAGCAGTCGAGGGTTCTCTACAATAATTTTAATCCATTCATCCTTATTGAAATTCTTGTCTTTAAGGTTTTTTTTAAAGTAATCCTCTTGCTTTCTAACAATATCAATGGGTTGCAGATTGGTTTTTAGTAAAATCTCTTTTACTTCATCCTTGGTTAGAGGTTCTTTCAGGTATTCCCGAATTTGATAATTGTCCGTCTTTGACTGAAGATAATTGAGCCCAGCACGACTGTGCTTACAACGAGAGTTGTGAAATATTTTCAACGTAAAATTATTGTTTGCCACAAACACACAAATTATAAAGTTAATTAGGTGCATTAAAGATACTAATATTTTACATTGCGTTTAGATTCGTTACAATGTCAGCTATCTCCTCATCGGAAAACCCCTTACTTTTCGCTAAATCTTCGAGCGTTCCCCAAATTGCTTCGCCACACTGAATACATACCAATCCTTTCTCACGTAAAAAGGTTACTGAATCGGGAACTTTTTCCACAAGCTCATCAATGGTGATATCTTTTGTTAACATACTCTTTAATTATTGGGTACAACTAATGAACTTTATAACAGATAAGAATATTGATTGTTTAATCAGAATAAGTATAGAACTTCGGGGATATTGCGAATTATATTAGCCCAATAAATAATATCTTTGAAAAAAATTTGCGCGCAATGAATAGGGCATCTGTAGTTGTTTCGTTTTTTAATAATTTATCGGCTTTAAAGCTAATTCTTTCGGCGCTGAATCTGCAGTCCATAAAAGACTTTGAAGTTGTAATTGCCGATGATGGTTCAAAACCAGAAATAGTAAAAGACATTTCTAAGCTACTAAGCAGATACTCTTTCAGCATAAAACATGTATGGCATGAGGATAAGGGATTTAGAAAAAACGAAATATTAAACAAGGCTATTTTAGTTTCCAACACTGAATATATTATTTTTATGGATGGTGATTGTATCCCTCACATTTCATTTGTTGCTGATCATTTAAAATTTGCCAAAAAAAAGCGAATTGTTGCTGGAAGAAGAGTAATGATGTCAGAAAGGCTATCAGCAAAAGTTAGTGAGGATTTTATTAGAAATAAGAAACTGTTTTCTTTAAGATTCTTTGTTGAATTATTATTAGATAGCTTTATAAAGAAATCCAGATATGTAGAAAGTGCATTGTTTATTCCCATATCATTTATAAATAAGCTTTTTGGCAATTATAAACGTGGGGTAAAGGGATGCAATTTCTCTTTATATAAAAGTGGGTTGTTAGCGGTAAATGGCTTTGATATGCGCTATAAGTTACCCTGCGTGGGAGAAGATACTGATATAGAATATAGACTCAAATTATTAAACTATGAAGTTTTTCTACCTAAATTCAGATTAATACAGTATCATTTGTACCATAAGTTGCAAAGCCGAGATGGCGTGGAGACAAATAAAGTAATTTTAGCAGAAACAATTAAGAATAAAAAAATAAAAGCTGCGCTTGGAATTAATCAGCTCCCATAATTTGTCTTTGCAAAAGATATACCCTTGCATAAATTTTGTCACTCGTTAGGATATTAATGAAGACTATGAGTTCACTGCCAAACGATTATAAACGGCAAAAACACGTTTTGCAATAGTCTCAGCTGCATAGTTTTTTTGAGCAAATAGATAGGCGTTGTGAGTAATTGCTTTCACCTTATCCTCATTTTTTAAAAGTTCCATTACCCTCCAAGAGAAACAAGAAGAATCACCAATATCGCACAAAAATCCAGTTTCACCATCAATAATGAGTTCTTCCGCACCCCCATTTCGAGCACTCACAACAGGGCGCTTATGAACAAAAAAATCCAGAATTGTTGACCCTAATCCCTCCGACTTTGACGTAAAAAGGAGAATATCAATCTGGCTAATTGCTTCGGTTATATTATTCAAAAAACCTGTAAAAGTTACTTGACCCTTTATTCCTAATTGATCAGAATAATTTAAAATATCATTATAAAGCACACCTTCACCAATAATAACAAAATGAACATTTTTGAATTGACGTAGAATTAATTTAGCCGAATCAAGAAAAGTGTGATGATCTTTTTCAAAAGACAATGCCGCAATATACCCTACAATCTTCTTGTCAATCGGAATACCATAAATTTCTTTTAAATTAAAGCTGTTCTCTTTTACTAAATCAAAAGGAACACCCGATGGAATGATAACTGTATTGCTATCAGGGACAGCTTTTTTAACAACATTTTCAACAGCCTGTGAGATGCAGATTATTGTATCGGCATATTTGGGAGAGTACTTCAATAAGGTAAATTTCTTCTGTTTTAGGGGAAACAAAACTCTTCTATGAATAACTGTTTTTAGTGAACTTCTAAAAACGAACCGAGCTATAAAACCCAATGTATGTCCCTTTGATTCATGACAATGTACAATTTGATACTTGTTTTGCAGGTTCCATAAGGAAATTAAGAAGGGGACAAACAAAAATAACCCTATGACTGTAAAACTTTTATAGGGAAGATGATTGTTTTTGCAAAAGTTGTGTAAAGCACTGTTTTTGGAGCAAATAAGTATCTGATCTATTGTTTCATTTTTTAAATTCTCCATTAATAGTACCACTTGACGTTCTCCGCCTCTCCAACCTTTCGCTAAGTTAATATGTATTACTCCTACCATAGTGCAACTTATGTGTTCTTGTTTTTACAAAAAAAGGATTCGGAAATTTTGTGATATCTTCGAAAAACAATCCTAGGTTTCGATGTTCTGTATTAGATGAAAAAGCGAGTTTTCATAAGGGGCAAGAAAATTACTGTATTATTGCGAATTTAGACTTCCTTTCTTTAAGCACTGTTTAAGAAGAAACAATTAGATATTGCATCAATAATCATTTTATTATTCTATAGTTCTTATACTCAAACAATCTATAATTAAAAGTTTTTTCAAAGGCAGAAAGGATACGGTCTTTCAGACTATATTTAGCTTTAGATGAATCTATATCAACATGCCAGTCTAAATTAGCAATTAAAGCCTTCATTATCTGTGGATGAGACCCTGAAAACTTTTCAACTGCATTTATCTCCGAATAATCAAAACTTTCGGCTGCTTTTAATTTTCTCTCCAAATGCTCACCCTCATAGTAAAGAGAATTAAAATTGCTGATTTTGCTTTTTATTATATCAGGTGGCCGAACCCAACCATAATGATAAATATGCGCGTCGATTTGCTTCACCTTAAGCTTTCTGCCATCCTTTCTAAAACCTTGTGCGTCGCGGAAAGAGCGAATACGCTTATCGTTTCTCACAATCCTTATTTCCTGGCGGTACCATTGACGGTTTACACCAATATAGTCGAATGTTCCCCAGAAATGGTAGTACTTAAAAAGCAACCCCTCAACGCTGGCATTATCCTTCCATTGGAGCATTGCAGAACGAATAGCTAAGTGGTCTTTTTCGTGAACCACCTCGTCGGCCTGAATGTAAAAACACCAATCAAACTCCTCACTAATCGCATCAAAAGCCTTATTAGTCTCAACAGCCAAAACTCTTCCGCCCTGGCGGAGCGTTTGATCCCAAACTGTTTCTATAGATGGGTCTATGGACTGTATGAGCTGCAACGTACTGTCATCAGAATCTCCAACAGCCACAACAAAATGATCGCAAAGTGGGAGTACCGATTTAATTGATTCTACAACAGGGTAACCAAATTTGACAGCATTTCGGACTATGGTAAAACCGCAAACCTTCATTTATTGTACTTATTTACTGTTAGCTAAAGAATTGTACATATCCATGTAAGCATTTACCATAAACTCTTGGCTAAAACGCTTACTATACTCTTTACCCTCGGCAATCATTTTTTTACGTAAATCTGGATTTTTGCAAATCTTTATAATGGCTTCGGCTATTTCGAGATGATTTGTAGGCTCAACATAAATACTCCCAGGACCAGCAACTTCGGAGAAACACCCACCACTACTTGTGATGACAGGAATTCCTGAAACAAGCGCCTCGAGTATTGGAATACCAAATCCTTCGAAAAGCGAGGGGTAGATAAAGCACTCCGCGTTTTGATAAATAATGGGCAACTCTCCGTCTAAAACACCCTCAAGGAAAATTACATTCTTAACCTTATACTCATTTATGTATGGAACAATAATATTATAATAATAGTCGGCCTTTCGACCAACAACAACTAGCGGAATACTAATTCCTGGTTCCTGAACTGCTTTAATGGCTGAAAGAAGATTTTTTCGTTCCTCTATTGTTCCTACATAAAGTAAATATTTCTCGGGAAGATTATACTTATCCCGTACAGTTTCATGTTCGCTTGTCTCGTATTCCTTCCAGTAATTTACACTACACCCCTGATAAATAACAACAATTTTAGCATGATCAAAATTTACAAATTCTATCAGATCCCTTTTTGTTTGACTACTTATTGCCACAACTTTATCTGCTACTCGGCAAGCATATACAAGTTTCTTTCGGTAGATGTATGCATCAATTGGGCTAAAGAACTGGGGAAATCGAATAAAAATTAAATCGTGAACAGTAACCACAGTCTTTGCTCTCGACTTCTTAATACCAAATGGCAATTCGTGACTTAACCCATGGTAAACATCAATCCTCTCGTGCTTTATGCTTTTTACCACAGACCTAGTTCGCCAAATTGAGTTAAAGATCTTGTTCCAATAATTTTTTGGCGATACCATCCTGAACTGCTCTTCTCGTAAAAGATTAATCCTTCCCTCTATCCTTGGCGTAAAAAGCGTGTAAGAGCCATCTGGAAACCACTTGGTTATAGCATTTATTAAATTGCGGCTGTAGTTACCCAGGCCACTATGATTATAAAAAGCTCTTTTTGCATCAAACCCTATTCTAGGAGAAATAACCTGGTCCGCTGAAGGAATACTAGTAGTTTGCGAAACAGCAAGATTCGGAAGTTTTCCAATGCTCTTACCCTGATCCTCTTTATAAATACTTCGAAGTTTAGCATACTTAAGAAAACAGCTAAACGCTAGCATACGGCTTATTACAAACCCTTCTTTACCTTCTAAAAAGCCTGTTTTAATAAAATAGGAATGAATAAATCGCCAAAGTGGATTAATAATTAAGCGACGAATTGAGGGTTTTATTCCCTGTTTGAAATACTCCTCAGCTGAAATTGTGGTAAATTGATTTATTTTATCTAAATGCTCATCGTAAGTATCATAAAGCCAATGAAGAAGATGCCCACTTAGAATTTTTACCTTGGTATCTTTATCCATTTGAACAACCTCATGAACATTGTTCCCTCCCCAACGGCCTTTTTGTCTGTTGAAAAGGCGTATTTTTCTTTCGGGATATAGACTTGTATGGTAAATCCAACGGCCACAGTAATTATTTAATCGCTTAAACACATAAGCGTCGAATTCCCAATTATTTTTAATGCCAATTATTTCATCCTTGAGTTCCTCCGACAAAGCTTCGTCGGCATCGAGCGACAATATATAGTCGAAGGAAGCATGCTCAATTGCAAAGTTTTTTTGGTTCCTATATCCTAAGAATTTTTGCTGAATAATTTTAACATCATATTTCCTGCAGATGTCAAGTGTACTATCGGTAGAAAAAGAATCGACAACAACAATTTCATCGGCTACATCAATTACAGATCTAAGACACTGTTCAATGTACTTTTCCTCGTTAAGGGCGATTATTACAACAGATAAATGAACCATAAAATAATATTTGAGTCAAATATAGACAAATTAATTATTGCAGAAAAAAATACATATAGGCCTGCTTGACTGTAATTTAAAAAACGGCAAAATTAAAGAGATAGTACATTTCATTTAGCGATGCTGTAAATTGGTTGACTTTTCACGTTTATGAATAATCAAGTGTTCGGCTAACCTTTGTATCATCAACAGGATATCGGTATCAGAGACATAACCCACAACGAGCAATGGTATGGAATAAAACATTAAGAATCACCTAAATTCAAGAACTTAACGCAACAAATCAAAGTTTCAGAACTCTATGAGCTGCATTTTGCGAGTAAAAAAATGCTGAACACCTTGCTTTTTTGCCCTCTCGCTTATCTTCGACCCATCCTTAATGGGCTCAAAAACCACCTTTCTCTACTGGTATAGCTGATTATTATGGCTCTATGCCACAAATCATATTCTGCAACTAGTCCTTCTTAGGATGCTGAAGATTTTCAATTATTCTTGTTGCCAGCAGTGACCAATCGAGCGGTTCTATATTCTTTCTGGCCTTAGCTGTTAGCTCAAGGCAAAGATTATAGTCGAAAATTAATTTATTTATAGCTTCGCAAATTCGATAGGAGTTTCGGGTAATAAGAAGCCCTGTCTCGTTATGAAAAAGTAAATCCTTTGTACCCGAAGAAGTAGCTATTACCGGAATTCCGCTTGCCATTGCCTCAACTACAGTATTTGCATATCCCGTTTTCTTTTCGGGGGCAACAAAGAAATCGGCTTTATGGTATATTTGAACGTTTTGGTCAACTGGGTGATTGAGAATAAATTCGAAGGGGACAGTTGTTTTAAACTCGTCGATAGCCTTTTGAATTTTCTCGGTTACAGGAGTGTCGAAAAGAAGCAACTTAACTTTATATCCCTTTTCCTGTAGCCTTTCGCAAGCACGAACAACATACATTGTACCTTTACGTCCTTCGGCAATACGACCATAAGCCATTACCGTGAATGGCTCATTTGGTACAATTGGCTTAATTTGTTTGATCGAAAAGTTTTTAAGATTAACGCCTCCTAAAGCTGGAAACGCATCAATTCCAAATTTCTTTTTAGCTCTCTGTAGCAAATTTGATGAATTGGCAAAAAACTCAATCTGCTTATGCTTTTTAATCTTACTTAAATTTACCGATGGGTTAACGATGTAGTATATTTTTCGCTTGGCATTTGAGTTTACTATTTCGTCGAGCAAAGAAAGTTCGGTAAAGAAAACCGCATCGAGTTGCTTGGTATTCAATTCCGAAGTTGGTTTAAACTCACCTTTAAAGTTGAACCAAGTTGGTCTTTCTCCTGTAGAGGTAAATGCAGTAAACTCATGCCCTAAGTCAACAAATTGATTACCCAGTTCGAAAAAACGCTTTATTCCACCATAAAGTTTAACATGGGGCAATAAAACTCCAATTTGTAATTTTTTTAGCACATCCATTTAAATGTTATTTTGAATTTGGACCTAATGTGCGCCCATTATTCCCAAACAACCACCAAATTCTTTTTAAAACACTTTTTGTTACTGCCTTTTTAAGCCCAGGGTTCGAATAGTCTACATTAATTACACCTTGAAAAGACTGCCCTCTTTTTAAATAGTACTTTGAAAATGAGGCCGAAGTTATACCCCACTTGTTAAGAAACTGTTTGCTCCCATTGTTCATTTTAATACGCTTGGTGGACTTTGAGCCAAAGTGATATGCCCTGCTTTTATCGACACCCTTAAAGTAGCGAACGCCTGCCTCGAAAAGTTTCATGGAAAAATCGGGATCGGAGTAAAGCCCTGGGAAATACTCAACACTATACCCGCCTACTAAATCCCAAACATCCTTATGGATAACATTAGGAGGCCAAGTTGCTCCACTCCAATTGTTTCCCCTGATATTTGTGAACTCCTTAAGCAATTCTTGCTCCTTAAAAGTATCGGGGGAAGTTCCAAAATCGAATGGGGCTAGAATACCAGGATGTGGCGAAACTCGCGGCTCAATTGTAGTAGCTGAAAGGAAAAAGAATTTATGGCCTAAAGTTTCTATTTCATTCCAAAGTTCTAAATCCCAGTTGGGAAGCATGTACATATCATCATTAAGATAGGAAATATAATCGGTTTTAGCTAATGCCCTACAAGCATTCATAGCCCAGCAAACCCCAACATTAACAGCGCTATAGGTATGGTCGAGACCCATTCTCTTAACCCACTCAAGAGTACCATCGGTACCTTCGTTAACATGTACAATGATTTGATGCTTAAATTTGGAATTTTTTTCGATACTAGCAACGCACAACTTCAGCATTTCAAGGTTATTCCACGACGGAATTAATACTGAAAACTTATTGCTTTCTCTTGCCTTTGCCGGAAACCATTCAATCATTTGAAAAATGAGTTAATTTTGAATGCTACATGTTTAAGTTAAGTTAAAGGTGGTTTTCCTCCTTTAAATCCAACTGAGATAATTCGCATTTTGCAGACAGGAAAATAGGGCAATAGGTTCAGTGTCGCAATTTTTTTCAGCATTTACCCTATTTTATTTCCCTACACTATCCCGTTTAAGACTTTTAGATTCTTAATCAAAAAATATTGTTTCGCTAATTCAAAGTTTACTTCAATACCCAATATTACACCTTTTTTTTATGTTGGGTAAATATCTTAAACCAATAAAGGCTAAATTGGTCAATATTTAAAATTAATAGATATATTAATCAACCACATATTTACTGCTATGAAAAAATTACTCTATACAACATTATTAATATTTGCACTAATACCAACGGTAATGACTCAGGAAACCACAAGATATATGGAGCCACCTAAAGAGTTGCTCGAGATTATTGATGCTCCCACAACCCCATCATTATTAGTTAACCCAACCAAAACCCATGCTCTATTGGCCTACCCGCAAGAAATGCCCGATATTGCTGACCTTGCACAGCCTGAACTACGCCTTGCTGGAACAAGAATAAACCCAAAAAACTTTGGTGATAGCAAGCCCCGTTTCTGGAATAGCTTGTCGCTACAAAAACTCGACTCTGATAAAAACTATCCCATTTTGGGCTTACCTGAGGATGGGAGAATTAGACTTGTACGTTGGTCACCCAATGGCGAGAATTTAGCAATTGTGGTTTACAGAACAACAACCATTGAACTTTGGGTAGCAGATGCAAAAAAAGGAGATGCAAAAAAATGGGCATCGGATTTAAACTCGGTAATAATTGGATTTCCCATTGAATGGGCACCCGATAGCAAAACAGTATACTTCGCTTCGAGGATACTAGACAGAGAGGGAATAGACTTTATGGATGCCTTACCCCTTGGGCCATCGATTCAGGTCTCAAGCGGGAAAAAAACTACGATTAGAACCTATCAGGATATGCTTCAGAATCCGATTGATGAGGATATGTTTGAGCATTATGCCACATCAACCCTAGCCAAGGTTTCGGAGAATGGTAAGCCTAAAGTAATAGGCAACCCTAGCCTTTACAGTAACTTCTCCATTTCGCCCAACGGCGAATATCTGCTTGTGCAACAGATTTTGCGACCATTCTCCTATATCGTTCCTTACTATAATTTCCCTCTTTGGGTTGAGGTCTGGAGCAACGAAGGAATTCTGCTAAAAAAACTCGCAGAAATCCCCCTAGCCGAGAGCATCCCACAAGGGTTTAGCGCTGTTCGGGAAGGACCCAGAAGCTATCAGTGGAGAGCCGATAAACCCGCTACGGTTGTTTGGGCAGAGGCTCAAGATGGAGGTGATCCAAAAAAAGTTGCTGAGATTCGCGATATGCTCTATATGCTCGATGCTCCTTTTAATAGCAAACCCTCAGCTTTCCTATCGCTTAACTACAGGTACGCAGGCATTACCTGGGGCTGGGATAATCTAGCCGTTGTTTACGAGCGATGGTGGAAAACCCGTAGCATAGTTACCAGTTTTTTTAATCCTTCAAATCCGAAGGAGAGCAAACGAATTATCTGGGACAGATCGTGGCAAGATGCCTATGGCAATCCAGGAAACTTCTTAACTGAAGTAAACCATCTGGGGTTCTCTGTTCTTAAATCCAATCAGGATAATTCTGTTCTATAC